>NZ_QTNE01000030.1:0-52161 GCF_003603495.1 Bacteroides sp. AM41-16
AACTGAATCCCGTTTCTATTTACACAAAATTATGGATACTGCCTAAAAAACTGAATTACTTCTATTTTATTCATTCCCCGAAACTTCTTTATGAAAGTTTTCGGGGAATGTTTCTTTTATGAGTATTATTTATCTATTTTTGTCACTGCAACAAACAAACAAATCTACTTGCCGATGCCCAACTCTTCTGCTTGCAGAGGTAAAAAACAATGCGCTCAATGTCCCAAGGCTGTGGACAATGCAATAATATATGCTTCCCACCTCAGAGGATTCCATCTGCCGGCGCGAAAGTGTGAGGAAAATATTATAATTTTCCTGCTGAAAGGAGAAGTGCTTGTCAACAGTAAGGAGTATGCGGGAACTGTGTTGCATGCAGGTGAGTTCATCCTTCAAGCTATTGGTTCCAAGTACGAAATACTTGCCATGACGGATGTGGAATGCGTTTGTTACCGGTTCAGTAAGCCTGAATTCTTCTGTGAGGACCGGTATAACCATATTATGAAAGAGGTTACCCCTCCATTGATATTCTATCCTTTGACCATTACTCCCGAGTTGCAGCTCTTTCTGGAAAGTTCCAAGGCCTATTTGTCCGAGGAGAAGATTTGCCGGGAAATGCTTTGTTTCAAACGGAAAGAACTTGCTTTCATTCTTGGAAATTACTACTCCGACTATGAGCTTTCCATGCTGATACATCCTCTTGCCCAGTATACTAATTCCTTCCACTACTTTGTCTTGCAGAATCATGCCAAAGTCAAGACGGTAGAGGAACTTGCCCAGTTGGGAGGATATACAGTAGCTACTTTCCGGCGTATATTCAATTCTGTTTTTCATCAACCGGTGTACGAGTGGATGATGGAACGGAGGAAGGAAAGCGTGGTTTATGAACTTCGTTATACGGATGCTTCTATATCAGAGATTTGCTATAAATATGGCTTTGAATCGCTGCCTCATTTTTCCAATTTCTGCAAAAAGAATTTCGGGGCTTCTCCCCGTAGCTTGCGTGCCGGCAATTTATCTGAAGTAAACGGCATGTCATAAAAAAACTCCTCCGGCGGTTTCCCGGCAGAGGAGTCTCTTGTGATATTAATCAAATATAGTGAAAGCTGAGTGATAAATCTGAGCTTGCTCAAAAGGTTTATCCGAAGCGCATCCTATATTATTTGCAGAAAGACCGGATTAGTCTTTCAGTTTCGCAATGATAAAGTCGCGGTTCAGGCGAGCAATGTTGCTGATGGAAACATTCTTCGGGCATTCAGCTTCGCACGCACGAGTGTTTGTACAGTTACCGAAACCGAGTTCGTCCATCTTGCTCAACATAGCCTTGGCACGGCGCAATGCTTCCGGTTTGCCTTGGGGCAACAGGTTCAGCTGGCTCACCTTGGCAGAAACGAACAGCATAGCAGAACCGTTCTTACAAGCAGCCACACAAGCACCACAACCGATACAGCTGGCAGCATCCATAGCCTCGTCAGCGATGGGCTTCGGAATCAGGATAGCGTTGGCATCCTGGGGAGCACCGGTACGTACGCTGACGTAGCCGCCTGCCTGCATAATCTTGTCGTAGGCCGTACGGTCGACCATCAAGTCCTTGATAACCGGGAAACCGGCAGAGCGCCACGGTTCAACAGTGATGGTATCGCCGTCGTTGAAACGACGCATATAAATCTGGCAAGTCGTAGCGCCGGTTGCAGGACCGTGGGGATGTCCGTTGATGTAGAGCGAACACATACCGCAGATACCTTCGCGGCAGTCGTGGTCGAATACAACCGGTTCTTTACCTTCAGAAATCAGCTGTTCGTTCAGGATATCCAGCATTTCGAGGAATGAAGTATCGCCCGGGATATCTTTCATTTGGTATGTTTCAAAAGCGCCTTTTGCTTTCGGACCCTTCTGGCGCCATACCTTGAGCGTAAATGATATATTTTTATCCATTTTCTTTAATTCTTTAAATGTTCAACTTCCCGATTAGCTCTTGTAGTTACGAGTCTGTACCTTGATTGCTTCGTAAACCAGCGGCTCTTTCAGCAATACCGGTTCCTTTTCGTCAGAACCCTGATATTCCCAGCAAGCCACGTAGAAGTAGTTTTCATCGTCACGCTTGGCTTCGCCTTCTTCAGTCTGATATTCTTCACGGAAGTGACCACCGCAGCTTTCGTTACGGTTCAGTGCATCGTAAGCAACCAGCTCGCCCATAGTGATGAAGTCGTACAGACGGATAGCCTTGTCGAGTTCTACATTCATACCTTCCTTGTCGCCCGGGATGAACAGTTCTTTCTCGAACTCCTTGCGGACTTCTTTCAGCTTCTTCAGACCTTCCTTCAAGCCTTCAGCCGTACGTCCCATGCCTACATATTCCCACATGATGTGGCCCAGTTCCTTGTGGATAGAGTCTACAGACTTCTTACCCTTAATATTCATCATCCAGTCAATCTTGTCCTGAACAGCCTTTTCTGCAGCTGCAAATTCGGGCAGGTCGGTAGAGAAACGGGGAACTGTAATCTGGTCGGCCAGGTAATTCTGGATAGTGTAAGGCAATACGAAGTAACCGTCGGCCAGACCTTGCATCAGCGCAGAAGCACCGAGGCGGTTTGCACCGTGGTCGGAGAAGTTACATTCACCAATAGCGAACAGACCCTTGATGGAGGTCATCAGTTCATAGTCAACCCAGATACCGCCCATGGTATAGTGGATAGCCGGATAAATCATCATCGGGTTTTCGTATGGGCTGACATCAGTGATTTCTTCATACATATCGAAGAGGTTGCCGTAACGTTGTGCAACGACATCTTTACCCAGACGGTTGATAGCTTCGGAGAAGTCAAGGAATACGGCAAGGCCGGTGTTGTTCACGCCATAACCCTTGTCGCAGCGTTCTTTGGCTGCGCGGCTGGCAACGTCACGCGGAACGAGGTTACCGAATGCTGGATAACGGCGTTCCAGGTAGTAGTCGCGGTCTTCCTCGGGAATATCTTTTCCTTGCAGTGTACCTTCCTGCAGTTTCTTGGCATCTTCCAGCTTCTTCGGAACCCAGATACGACCATCGTTACGCAGAGATTCGGACATCAAAGTCAGCTTAGACTGCTTGTCACCGTGAACCGGGATACAAGTGGGGTGAATCTGTACGTAAGCAGGGTTGGCAAACCAGGCACCTTTACGGTAGCAAGCCATTGCTGCAGAGCAGTTACATGCCATTGCATTGGTAGAAAGGAAGTAGGCATTGCCGTAACCACCGGTAGCGATTACCACAGCGTGGGCGGCAAAACGTTCCAATTTACCGGTAACGAGGTTCTTTGCAATGATACCGCGGGCACGTCCGTCAATGAGGACAACGTCTTCCATTTCGTAGCGGGTATACAGTTTCACAGTGCCTACGTTCACCTGGCGGCTCAATGCAGAGTATGCACCCAGCAACAGCTGTTGTCCGGTCTGACCCTTGGCATAGAAAGTACGGGATACCTGAGCACCACCGAAAGAACGGTTGTCCAGTGTACCGCCGTATTCGCGGGCGAAAGGAACACCTTGTGCAACGCATTGGTCGATAATATTGTTGGATACTTCAGCCAGACGGTAAACGTTAGCTTCGCGGGCACGGTAGTCGCCACCCTTTACTGTATCGTAGAACAGACGGTATACAGAGTCACCGTCGTTTTGGTAATTCTTAGCAGCATTGATACCACCTTGTGCAGCGATGGAGTGTGCACGGCGCGGAGAGTCCTGGATGCAGAAGTTGAATACTCTGAAACCCATTTCGCCCAGAGAGGCGGCAGCACTGGCACCGGCAAGTCCGGTTCCTACTACGATGATGTCCAGACGACGTTTGTTGGCAGGGTTTACTAATTTTTGGTGAGCCTTATAATTGGTCCATTTCTCAGCCACCGGTCCTTCCGGTATTTTAGAATCTATCTTAGTCATAATGCAATTTACAATTTAGTCATTTACAATTTGAATTTAGCAAGCGCCGCACAATGATTTTGCAAAGAATACGACAACTACCAGAGCGAAGCAGAGGACAACGATAGTAGAATAGATGTTGGAGATACATTTCCAACGGTTAATCCATACTTTGTTGTTCCAGCCCAAAGACTGCATGGAGCTCCAGAAACCGTGAGTGAGGTGGAACCACAATGCGCCCAGCCAAACGAGGTAAAGCACTACGAATACCGGATTGCTGAAGGTGTTTTGAATGTGATAGACACCGTTGGCTGCATATGCCAGCGTGAGGGTGTCGGCATGCATGCCCATGTTGTGCATCAACTCGGGAAGCTGCATTTTAGCCCAGAAGTTTACCAGGTGCAGGCCCAAACCCACGATTACGATGATACCCAGTACGAGCATGTTCTGAGAAGCCCATTCCACAGTCTTGGGCTTTTCCGTAACGGCATAGCGTTCGCTACCACGTGCCTTACGGTTCTGCATAGTCAGCCAGAAAGCGTAGATGATGTGGATGATGAATAAGGCAGCCAGACCTACCGTAGCCACCAATGCGTACCAGTTTGCTCCCAGGAACTCACAAACCATGTTGTAGCCATTAGCCGAGACTAATGCAACCAGGTTCATCGCCATGTGAAATGTCAGAAACAGGACAAGGGCGATACCGGTAACGCTCATCACCACTTTCCTTCCTACAGATGAATTACTTAACCACATAAATGATTGAATTTAAGTTATTTAATAGTTTGAAAATTTGTTCTATCAGGATACTTCTGTAAATGTTTCGCAAAAATAGGAGAAATCCAGCGATAAAGCAAGCGATTAAAGAAATAATTCCGTAATCCGGCAGAATGCGAAGTTTACGGACAAGTAAAAGGTTTACTCGTCCTCCTGGTCTTTGCCTTGCTCTTTGCAGATAATGGAAATCTTTTCTCCGTTTGCCGAACGTTTTCTCAGGGCGCGGGGCGTGTCTCCGAAAGAGTCTTTGCAGAAGTGGGCAAAGTGGGATAGGGAATCAAAGCCATAGCGGGCGCTGATGACTGAAATGCGTTGTTTGGTGTATTGCAGGTCGTTCAGAATTCCTTCACGTTTCTTGTCCAGAATCCATTCATAGACCGGGACCCCATACATATTTTTAAACAGACGGCGGAATGTGGTGGTGGTATATCCACCGAGGTGGGCAAACTCTTCCACATTCTTCACCTTGTCGTAGTTCTGCATGACGAAATATTGGAAGCTTTCCGTATAAGTGCTGATGGGGTAGAAGAATGTACTGATTTGGTGTAGCGGATAGTAGCATGTCAATATGTATACCAATTCCTGGCATTTCATTTCAATGTATTTGCTGCACGCATAGGGTTGCTCGTTGAGGTAGCAGGCAAGGCTTTTCAGGAGCCCTTCGAGCATGGAAATCGCGGTAAGCGGGGTATAAGTCAAGGGGGCTTCCGAGCGTTTCAGTATCTCCTTGTAGCGCTCTTCGCAAATCAGAGGAAGCTCGGTGAACCAATAGACAATATATTCCACTTCGGTCAAAGCCAGGAGTTCTACTTTGGAGCCGATGGCTTGCAAGATGAGCTGGCGGCTTTGGAGAGTGGTGCCCGGATATTCGTCACTGTTTACAAGTAATTCACCTTTCAGCATAAATATCATGCAGTTCTGTGTGCACTTTTCAGCAGAGAAATGTTGTCCCTTGGGGTAGTGGCGGTAAACCAATACTCCTTCTGATTTTTGGGGACATACCATACAATCAATCTGTCGGTTGCAGCAAGTTTCCAGTCTCATGAAATGATTAGCGAATTATTATAAATGTGGCAACAAAGATAGAATTTTTTTGTGAAAACTCTATCTATTTGTCCTATCTTTGCGTCAAACTAATATAAAGGACTTATGAAAAAGGCTATTTTTTTTGTATATTTTATCTGCCTTGTTGTATCCGGTCTTTCGGCACAGAATTGGGATATTAACACTTTGCATCGGGTTAACAGTTGGGATGGCAAGTTTGTCCGTAACTATAATAAGATAATTTCACGTTCGGAGCCCTATGTTGCTGTCGGTGTTCCGGTGGCGATGGCGGTTGCCGCTTGGATAAAACATGATAAGGGTTTGCTGAAAGATGCGGTCTACGTAGGTACAAGTGTAGCGGGGGCTTTTGTTGTGACTTATGGAATGAAATATCTGGTGGACCGTGAGCGTCCTTATGATAAATATCCCGACAGAGTGCATGCATATAGCCATGAAGGCAGCCCGTCTTTTCCTTCCGGACATACGGCGACGGCTTTTGCCCTTGCCACCTCGCTCAGTGTAAAGTATCCTAAATGGTATGTGATAGCTCCGTCTGCCCTGTGGGCTTGTTCCGTGGGAGTTTCCCGTATGAACGAGGGAGTGCATTATCCGTCAGATGTGTTGGCGGGGGCTGCAATCGGTGCTGGATGTGCTGTGGTCAACATCTACGTCAACAAGTGGCTGAATAAGTGGCTGTTCGGAGAATGATTTTAGGCGCGAATTACGCGGAATACGCGGAGTTAGATAAACTAAATCCGCATAATCCGCGCCTAAGTTTGTTTCAAGTCGGCTATTGGATAATAGTGCTGTAGATGCCTTCGTTCAGCACTTTTAGAGCTTGCTGCACGCTCTGGTTCGTGCTGTTCATCACCTGGAAGTATTCGTTCATGTCCCATAGGTCACGGGCTATCAAGGCTTTAAGTTGTGTCTTGATGAGCGGTAGGGATTGGTTGTACTGTTTCTCGTCAAACTTGATTTTCTCTTTGTCGGCAAGCGTACGTATTTCGGCAAGGAAGTTATCGTCTATCTCGAACTTCTCGTTGAAGGCTTCGAATTTCTTGTATTTGTTCTGCAACTCCTTCCGGTGCTTCTCGATGTAGCCGGTAGTGGCTTTGATAACCACGCCTTTGGCTACGAGGTTGCGGTGATAGTCTGTGTACTGGGTAGTGTCGATGGGGACGAAGAAGTCGGGCATGATACCTCCACCTCCGTAAACGGTACGTCCCATACGCTTGGTCTGTGCTTTCAGGGAGTCGGCAAAATGGATACTGTCCGCATGAATCATTTCTCCATGATTGAAGCGGTCTATCAGTTCCTGGTTATACTTATCCTGACTGTTCTCGCCGGTTAGGCGGCCGTCGAGGTTGGCGGTGCTGTCGTAAGGCTTCTGGATACAACGGCCCGAAGGAGTATAGTAGCGGGCGATAGTGAGGCGAATCATGGAACCGTCCGGCAGGTCGATAGGACGCTGTACTAATCCCTTGCCGAAGGTGCGGCGTCCTACTACCACGCCTCTGTCCCAGTCCTGGATGGCTCCGGTCACGATTTCACTGGCAGAAGCGGAGTACTCGTCCACCAATATGATGAGACGGCCGTTCTTGAAGTTGCCCGTACCTTTGGCAAAGAAATCACTGCGGCGTGCGGCCCTTCCTTCGGTGTAGACGATGAGTTCTTTTTGCTTCAGAAATTCGTTGGCAAGGTCGATGGCGGCATTCAGATACCCTCCTCCATTTCCTTGCAGGTCGAGGATGAGGTCTTTCATTCCTTTCTTTTGCAGGCTTTTCAGGGCTTCTGCAAACTCTTCGGCGGTGGTTGCCCCGAAGCGGTTGATACGGATATAGCCGGTTTTGGGTTGTATCATGTAAGATGCGTCCAGGCTGAGGATGGGAATTTTGTCACGCTTCACGGTGAAGTACAGCTGGTCGTCCACGCCACGGCGCACGATGGTGAGTTTCACTTCCGAGTCTTTCGGTCCGCGCAGGCGGCTCATAATATCTTCCGTGCTCATTTTTACTCCGGCAATGGCGCTGTCATTGACGGCTACGATACGGTCGCCGGCAAGGATGCCCACCTTCTCGGAAGGTCCGTTGCTCACGGGTTGTATCACAAGCAGGGTATCTTCTATCATCTGAAACTGTACGCCGATGCCCTCGAAATTGCCTTGCAACGGCTCGTTCATCTTCTTCACTTCTTCGGCGTTGTTGTAGGTGGAGTGCGGGTCGAGTTGTGCCAGCATCTTGATGATGGCTTCTTCCACCAGCTTGTCTTCATCCACCTTGTCCACATAAAGGTTGGTGATGGCAAACTCTGCCATTTGCAGTTTGCGCAGGGCTTCATTGTTCGGCTTTTGCGCTTGTGCCGTCACCGCGCATATACATATTATAATAGTAAATAGTTTTTTCATCATTTCCATTTTAATCCCTAATCCTTTATCCTTAATCCCTAATCTCCATTCCCTCCGGTATGAACATGCTTATGTCCTTGCCGTATTGCAGCAGTTCGCGCACGGTGGTGGAACTGACGCAGGTAAGTTCCGGCTCGGTGAAGAGCAGGATGGTTTCTATGCCGGTCAGTTTGCGGTTGATGTCGGCAATGGTTTCCTCGTATTCGAAATCCTTCACGGTGCGTATGCCGCGTATTATCAGACTGGCATCTACCTGCCGGGCAAAGTCGATAGTCAGGCAGTCATAGGACTGCACAATGATGCGCGGCTCGTTCCGGTAGTAGTCTCGTATCATTTGTTCGCGCTTTTCCAAGGGGAAATACGTATTCTTATTTTCATTGATGCCGATGCCTATGACGATTTCGTCTATAAAAGTCAGTGCACGGCTCACTACCGAAGAGTGTCCGATAGTAAACGGGTCGAATGTTCCCGGAAAGATAGCTCTTCTCATGATGCCAAATCTTCTTCTATAACCAAGTTGTTGATAATAAAGTTTTGTCGTTCCATGGTATTCTTACCCATGTAGAATTCCAGCAGCTCTTTTACGAGGTCTGTCTTGCGCAGGGACACTTGTTCCAGACGCATATCCTTGCCGATAAAATGCTTGAACTCGTCGGGCGAGATTTCTCCCAGACCTTTGAATCGGGTGATTTCGGGGTTGGGACCCAGTTCTTCAATGGCTTTCACACGTTCCTCCTCTGTATAGCAATAACTTGTCTTCTTTTTGTTGCGCACGCGGAAGAGAGGGGTTTGCAGGATATATACATGCCCTTTCTTTATCAGGTCGGGGAAGAACTGCAGGAAGAAGGTGATGATGAGCAGGCGGATGTGCATGCCGTCCACATCGGCATCGGTAGCTACGATGACTTTGTTGTAGCGCAGTGTCTCTATGCCGTCTTCTATATTCAAGGCTGCTTGAAGCAAGTTGAATTCTTCGTTTTCATAAACTACTTTCTTGGTGAGTCCGTAGGAATTTAGCGGTTTACCACGCAGGCTGAATACTGCTTGGGTATTCACGTCGCGGCTCTTGGTGATGGAACCGCTGGCGGAGTCTCCCTCGGTAATGAAGATGCAGGATTCGGTTTCCTGGTCTTTGCCTTTACCGTCACTCAAGTGGTAGCGGCAGTCGCGCAGCTTGCGGTTGTGCAGGTTGGCTTTCTTGGCGCGTTCGCGTGCCAGCTTGGTGACGCCGGCAATGGCTTTGCGCTCTTTCTCGGAGTCTTGTATCTTTTGCAGCATCACTTCGGCCACAAGCGGGTTCTTGTGGAGGTAGTTGTCCACTTCCGTCTTGATGAAGTCTCCTACGTATTTGTTCACCGTGGGGCCGGCGGGCTTGTGTTCCTGCGGCGCGGCAGGCCACATGTTGTTGCTGCCCAGTTTCGTTTTGGTCTGGCTCTCGAACATGGGTTCCTCCACGTCGATGGCAATGGCGGCTACCAGTCCGTTGCGGATGTCGGCATATTCCTGGTTCTTGTTGTAGAACTCCTTGATGGTACGGGCAATGTGTTCCTTCAAGGCAGTCTGGTGTGTGCCGCCTTGGGTGGTGTGTTGCCCGTTGACAAAGGAGTAGTACTCTTCGCCGTATTGGTTGGTGTGTGTGAAGGCAATCTCGATGTCCTCTCCTTTCAGGTGGATGATGTCGTAAAGGCCTTCGCTGGTCATGTTGTCTTTCAGCAAGTCCTCCAGCCCGTGGCGGGAAACGATGCGCTGGCCGTTGTAAATGAAGGTGAGGCCCGTATTCAGGTAGGTGTAGTTGCGCAGCAGGGTTTCTACGAACTGGTTCTGGAAGGAATAGTTCAAGAAGAGTGTGGCGTCCGGTTCGAAGAAGATATAGGTTCCGCTTTCTTCTGTCGAGTCTTCGGTCACATCACTCAACAGCGTTCCTTTTTCAAAGATGGCGATACGTACCTTGCCGTCGCGGTAGCTGCGTACTTCGAAGCGGCTGCTCAGCGCATTGACTGCCTTGATACCTACGCCGTTCAGTCCGACACTTTTCTTGAAAGCCTTCGAGTCATATTTACCCCCGGTATTCAGTTTGCTGACCGCCTCTACCAGTTTGCCTTGCGGAATGCCTCGTCCATAGTCGCGTACGCTGACACGCAGACTGTCTTCTATAGTCACTTCTATACGCTTTCCGGCACCCATCTTGAACTCGTCGATGCTGTTGTCCATCACTTCTTTCAGCAACACATAGATGCCGTCATCGTTCTGTGAGCCGTCGCCCAGACGGCCTATGTACATACCGGAACGGACACGGATATGCTCCATGTCGTCCAGGTGGCGGATGTTGTCGTCGGTATATTCCACGCTGGAAACGGGGCTCTCTGTGATATTGTTGTCTGCTTCTTCCAGCGGCAGGGTCATATTGTTGTTATCTTCCATAAGTACGTTATTCCTTCATATTGCGCATTGCGACAAAGGTAATGAGAAATTCGGGGGTTCGCAAAAAAATAATGTCTTTTATGGACTTCTGACAAGCTTATATTCTGGATTTAGAACTTATTTTATTCCTTTCACAAAGCATCTTCTCCGTTTATGCTGTTCCGTCTTGAAGTACTCCCACTGCGCTTGCACCTTGCCGTTCAGCTCCAGCTCCGGATTACTCTCGGCATACTCGAAACCAAGTTGCTGATAGACGGGGATAAGGTCGGAGAACAACAATGCATTTACCCCCTTGTTCTGATACTCCGGTTTCACGGCAACCAGCAGCAAATCGAGCATCTTGGGATATTTCTTCAAGAAGATGGTCTTGGCCAGGTGATACCAACCCATAGGAAGCAGGCGCCCGTGGGCTTTTTGCAACGCTTCGGCGAGTGACGGCATGGAAATGCCTACGGCAAGCAGCTGGTCATCGGCATCGGTAATCAATGTCACCATGCGTAGGTCGAGGATGGGCAGGTACATCTTGACGTATTGGTCAATCTGCCGTTGGCTCAGTGCAGAATAGCCATAGAGTGGCTGATAGGCTTCGTTCATCAGTTCGAAGATGGCCTGACCGTAGTCTTGGGCAATCTTCTTGGCAGATGTGTATTTCTTTACCTTGAGGTTATACTTGCGCTGGATGAGGTCGGAGATGCGCTTGTGCTTGTCGGGTATGGCGTCGGGAATGTAGATTTTGTACTCCACCCAATCGGCATCCTTCTCAAAGCCCATGCGTTCCAGATGTTGCGGATAGTAGGGATAGTTATAAATGGTGGCCATGGTGCTGAGCTGGTCGAATCCTTCGATGAGCATACCTTCGGCATCGAAATCTGTGAATCCCAGCGGGCCTTGTATATGTGTCATTCCCCGTTCTTTTCCCCATTCTTCCACGGTGCGAATCAGGGCATCGGAGACTTCCGCATCATCGATGAAGTCTATCCAGCCGAAGCGGACTTCCTTTTTGTTCCAGGTTTGGTTTGCCTTGTGGTTGATGATGGCAGCTACACGTCCTACGATTTTACCTTCCCGATAAGCCAGGAAATAGTCGGCTTCACAAAATTCGAATGCAGCGTTTTTCTTCTTGTTGAAGGTGTTGAGCATGTCATCGAAAAGGTCGGGGACGGAATAAGGGTTGTTTTTGTATAGCAGGTAGTTGAAACGGATAAAGCGCTCCAGTTCCCGTCTTGTGGTTACTTTCTTGATTGTAATTGCCATAGTTGTTCAATATTGAGACCACAAAGGTAATGCAAACTGAGAGCAGAACAAAATAAGCTTGCTTATTTTTTATGCCGAGGTACAGCTTGCCTTATTTAAAAATACGTGATAATCTTTAAAATACCGCGTAGGGTGTTTGTAAATTTGCTGTTAGAGGTTGTATATCAGTACCGCTGTGTAGGCAATGTAGCAGAGAATCAGAATGCTTCCTTCCACCCGGGTGATGATGCGTTTCCCGAAAAAGATACCGAACAGCCAAAGCAGGATGCTGGACCCTACGAGTACCCACAAATCGAAATTGGTGATGCCCGTCAGACGCAGTGGAGTGATGGAGGCCGAACAACCCAGTACGAAGAATATATTGAAGAGATTACTTCCGATGACGTTTCCGATGGCTATTTCGGGGTTTTTCTTCAAGGCGGCTACGATGGAGGTGGCGAGTTCGGGTAATGAAGTGCCGCCTGCTACGAGCGTGAGACCGATGATGGATTCGCTGACACCCAATCCGCGGGCTATGCCGCTGGCACCGTCTACAAAGAAATTACCTCCGATGATGAGGCCGGCAAGTCCGCCGAGAATGTATAGGGCGGATTTCCACGCGGGTAACAGCCTGATTTCGTCTTCTTCCTGTAAGTGCTCCTTTTCCGGTTCCTTCATACTTCCATCCCTTTTTGCAATGGCAAAAGTATAACTCAGAAAAATGGTAAAGAAGCATAGCAGCAATAGGCCGTCGGTGATGCTGAGTATGTTCTCCCCACTGCTGTCCAGTAAGACGTCGTTGGCACAAATCAGCAGGGCGAAGGATGAAAGGATGCAAAGGGGTATTTCGCGTTTCAGTGTGTTACGGGTAATGGCTATCGGGGCAAAAAGGGCCGTACAACCCACAATCATCAGGGTATTGAACGTATTGCTTCCCACCACATTGCCGATGGCAATGTCTGCACTGCCTTTTAGGGCAGAGGATATGCTGACGGTGAGTTCCGGTGCGGAAGTACCGAAGGCGACAATGGTAAGCCCGATGACGATGGACGGTATATGGAAACGTTTGGCAACGGATGCGGCACCGTCTGTCAAGCCATTGGCACCCAGAAGAATGAGGAGCAGTCCTCCGACAAGAAACAATATATCCATAGGTATGTCAATTTTGAGTACAAAGATAATGCAAACCGGATACAGAACTTTCATGTTTGCATGAAAAAGTTATGTTGATTAGGATAGGAAGTTAAAAACATTCCGTATGTTTGAAGCATTTATTGGGTATATTTGCATAATTAAAGAATCAAATCAAGAAGTTTATATATGAAGGTTATCCGTGCTTTCTGTCTTTGTTGGCTGTTGATGCTGGCAGAC
Organism: Bacteroides sp. AM41-16; assembly: GCF_003603495.1. Lineage (NCBI taxonomy): Bacteria > Pseudomonadati > Bacteroidota > Bacteroidia > Bacteroidales > Bacteroidaceae > Bacteroides > Bacteroides sp. AM41-16. Next base: position 13,142 of record NZ_QTNE01000030.1, read on the forward strand.
GGAGTGTCAGCTCAGTTGGTAGATAAAGTGCTCAGTGTTTTAGGTGAGGATAGTGTGGGGAGTGTCACAGTGGCAAGGACTGACTCCGATTCGATTCAGTTGTCGCTTGTCCGGCAGGAGTTGGAAACAGCCCGGCTGAATGAGGCGAACCTGCGGATGGAAATGGAGCAGATGAAGTTGGCGGGCTATGCGGCCGATTCGGTGAAGCTGGCATTGCAGAAACAACGCATTGATTCGTTGCGGACGGTGACACCGGGTATTCCGGTGGTGGTGGAGAAGGACACTTTGTTCTATCTGTATGCCAAGCGTGGAGGGCATACGCCCCAACAGCGAGCCAAAGATGTAAGCAACGTCATCGAAGCATTGGGCACGCGTTTCAATCTGCGTCCGGACTCTGTTTATTTAGAGAGTACGGATATTGTTACAGACTTGATGTATGGCGAAAAGGTCATCATTTCCTTTACCGATCAGGATGCTTTGTGGGAAAACTGTACCCGCGACCAGCTGGCCGCCAGCAAGAGGCATGTCGTGGTGGACAAACTGAAAGCCATGCAGAAGGAGCATAGCTTGTGGCAGTTGGGTAAGCGTATCTTGTACTTTATCCTGGTGCTTGTGGGACAGTTCTTCTTGTTCAAGTTTACCAACTGGCTGTTCAGAAAACTCAAACTACGCATTCAGAAGCTGAAGGATACCAAGCTGAAACCGATCTCTATTCAGGATTATGAATTGCTGGATACGCAGAAGCAGGTCAACCTGCTGGTGTTTGTTGCCAACCTGGTGCGTTATGTAGTCATGCTGTTGCAGTTGCTGCTGACGGTTCCGTTATTATTCTCCATTTTCCCTCAGACCAAGAGCTTGGCTTATACATTATTCTCCTACATCTGGAATCCTATAAAGGTCATCTTGAATGGAATAGCCGACTATATACCCAATCTGTTCACTATCTTTGTGATATGCTATGCGGTGAAGTATCTGGTCAGACTGGTGCGTTATCTTGCCAATGAGGTGCAGGCTGAACGGCTGAAGATAAACGGCTTCTATCCGGATTGGGCCATTCCTACCTATCATATTGTGCGCTTCTTGCTTTATGCGTTTATGATTGCCATGATTTACCCTTATCTGCCGGGTTCCAAGTCGGGAGTCTTCCAGGGAATCTCCGTGTTTGTCGGCTTGATTGTTTCGCTCGGTTCCAGTACGGTTATCGGCAATATCATTGCAGGACTGGTCATAACCTACATGCGGCCTTTCAAGCTGGGTGACCGCATCAAGCTGAACGATACTACGGGCAACATCATTGAGAAAACACCGCTCGTCACCCGCATCCGTACTCCGAAGAATGAGGTGGTGACCATTCCGAACTCTTTCATCATGTCTTCCCATACGGTCAATTACAGCCAGTCTGCCCGTGAGTATGGATTGATTATCCATTCGGAGGTCAGTATTGGCTACGATGTTCCGTGGCGGAAGACACATCAGCTGTTGATAGAGGCTGCATTGAATACTCCTGGAGTGATAGATGATCCCCGTCCGTTTGTATTGGAGACTTCCCTTCAGGATTATTATCCGGTTTATCAAGTGAATGCCTATATCAGGGATGCCAACAGCCTTAGCCAGATTTACTCTGATTTGCATCAGAATATCCAGGATGCCTTCAACGAAGCAGGCATCGAAATCATGTCTCCTCACTACATAGCTACGCGTGACGGCAGTGAGACGACCATACCCAAGGATGACTTACGGGAGAAAAAGCAGTAAGGGAGCCGGTTATCGTGCCAGTAAAATCTCTGCAAACGGTACGTAGAACATAAACATCCTCCATTCCTTTGTCTGGAAATCATAAGTTTCGATGAAGTCGCCTTCACGATAGCCTGCAAACTGCACGTAGAGTTTCCTTGTCTGCCCGTCCTTGGAGTAGTACATGGCAGCGGAGCGTACGGCGTTGGGGTAGGTGGCGAAAGGCTCTTTCAAGTTTCCGGCAGTAGTATCCCATAAGCAGAATTGCGTATCTCCACCATTGGCACGGGAAACGATATAGCCTCCTTTGCATTGCAGGCTGTTTGGGTTTTCGGGGGATGGTTCCATAATCCGGAAAGGTATCAAGGCTTCGGCTTTGATGGGGTCGTAGCAGTGCATCTTTTCTTTGGCGATGTCTATCACGACGGGCGAGAAGGTGCCGTCGCCGTTGTTGGCCGAGAGCAGCATGTGGGCGTCGGCTATCACGCCCGGATAGCGTGAGAGGGATTCGGGCTTCAGTCCATCCGGTAATGGTATTTCGGGAGTATGTATCGGTGGCATATTCAACCGGGTATATACCGGATAAGAGATGCTACAGTAGGTGAGGAGCTTATCTCCGGCCATTTCCAGGGAAACAGTGTTGTTGAAGTCCGAGCAGATGGTAATTGCGTTACGTTCTACCGGGTTACACCAATAGTGCATGCAGAGGTCGTATCCGTCGATGAAACTACTGCCGTCTTTCTCCCGTATCCCGCAGAGGATGTTGGTGCCGGGGATGTTGGCGGCAAGGTGGAAATCTTCGTCGTCATGGAACTGGATTACTTCCGATATTTCTTGTGTTACCAGGTCGATACGGGTGATGCCGCGGGGAACGGTCGGTGTGTAAATGGCGTGGGAGTTGGTGATACCGTAGAGATATGGTTCTTCGGGGGATTGTCCGTCGGCTACCGAAATCTGGCCGAGAGGCTGAAGCTGTCCTGCCCGTTCCAGGAACATTTCTACCCGTGAGGCGGGCCAGTGTCCGGGGGCAAGGAAAGTAATGCTGTTGGTGGTTTGCTCCGTGGTAACGGCGCGTGTGTAGCGTGAATACCCTTCGGGAAAGAGAGGATTGTCGGCTATCGGCCAGTAGATGTCCAATATGATTTGGTCGCCGCTCTGCAAGCCGTCGGCTTTGACGGTCACGGCATCACCGGGATTGAAGGTCTTTCCGGCATCGGATATGGTGATATTGGTCACAAAAGCGGGTTGTTTCTCTTTGTCGTCATCACTGCAAGCGGCAAGTAGCAGGCTGATTAGTAGCAGGAAGTGTATCTTCTTCATCATAGTTATGTATTGACAAATGCAAATATAGGGCTTTTTCTTGTATTCCTGCGGATAGGCTTTGTTTTTGTCGTATGAGATGGAAAAATCCTCCTACGAAACATGGTCTTTTGCTTCGTGGGAGGAAAGTGGTTGTTCGGCAGGGCTTCGGGGGAATGCGCCTGCTTGCGTGCCGGCTTGGATTATTTGCTGCGCGTCACCGTGTGCAATACATTCCCTTTCTTGTCAATCATGCGCAGTTCCAGTGTCTTTTTGCTGGCCGATACAATGGAGAAACCCGGTTCGGGGCTGCAGAATACGGTCCCTTCGATGGGCTTCACCTTGCGGGCGAGCGAACCGGCAGAATTGGTGATATAGTCGATGTCGCTGCCTGCCACGCGTACGTGCTGGAAGTTGTGGATGTGCCCGCAGATGTACATATCCACCTTGTGCTTGCGCAGGATGGGATCGAGACGTGCCTGCATATCCGCGCGTTCGCTCTCGTCCTTCGGGGTTTCGGCATAGATGGGATGGTGTCCGGCAACGATAACCCAGTCCTCTTTGGCGGTAGTCAGTACGGAATCTATCCAGGAAAGTTGTTGCTGGTAATCCTGCTTGCAGGCATCGGGATAGGTCTCGCTTTCGTTGCGGTATTTGTCAATCATCGGGGCGGTGTCTACCCAAAGGATGCGGATGGTAGCGCCGTTGTCCTCGAACGTCTTGGTATAATAACGGGCGGGCATGGTCCAGCGGCGGCTGATATTACTGTAGTCGAGCACAGCCTGCGTATTGCCGCGGTATTCGTGGTTGCCCAGCAGGGGGAACCAGTCTATCATCAGCTCCGGGTGGCTGTAAATAAGTTCGTAGTTGGTCATCCAAAGCGGGTCGTTCACGCTACGTACGCCTTCAAAGTGGTGTACATCGCCGGTGGCAAGAACGAATTCGGGGCCTACTTCTTCTGCCATTTGTCCCATCAGTTCGGCGATGGGCTTTTGGTCGTAGTAGCCGTTACGGCCGAGGTCGTTGGCTACGTAGAAGTTGAACTTCTTGTCGAAGATGGAGTAATCGGTGATTTGGGCAATGGCTGCGTTGCCGAGTAGGGCAATAAACAGTAAAAGGAATATTTTCTTCATTGTCATTATTAAATTGTTGAGTAGTTAATGTTGATAACTTGTTGAGATAGAATTCGCTGTTTAAAAATTAATCTTCACTCCCGCATTCACTTTCACGCCGTAGTATTCTGCCTGCATGGTACGGTCTTTTGTGCCCTGGTAGTAGCGTAGCGGCTGGTTCAGCAGGTTGTTGGCTTCGGCGTAGAAGGTAGTCTTGAATTTCTTTCCGAAGGTATAGCTGGCGTTTACGTCCATATAGTTCACCTTGTCGTAGTAGCGGTCGTAGAAGGTGCTTTCTCCCATTTCGTCGATGAAGTCGGAAGCGAAGTTATAGCTCAGGCGCAGATTCAGACCGCCTTTCTCAAAGTATAGGGAAGCATTTGCGGTATGCTCCGGAGAGCCTGGCATGCTCAAGTCTTTCTCATTCTCGCGGCCTTCGAAGTTGAAGTCTTCCACACGGGAGTGGGTGTAGGTGTACGTTCCGTAGAAACCTACACATTTCAGAGCGGGAGCAATGAAGCTGAAGTCGCGCTGGTAGGATAACTCTACCCCTACCAGGTTGGCGTTGCCCGCATTCTTGGGTTGGGTGAAGCGGGTGTAGGTGTTACCCTGGTATTCGTAGTTGGTGCTCACCTGGTCTACGATGAAGTCGTCTATCTTCTTGTAGAAGATGCCGGCGCTTATCAGACCGATGCTGCGGAAGTAGTAGTCGGCACTCAAGTCGAAGTTGTAGGAGACGGTAGGTTTCAGCTCCGGGTTTCCGATGGTGATTTCGTTGTCGGAACGTTTGATGTTCACACTGGGCACGAGGGCCGAGTATTTGGGGCGTGACAAGGTTTGGGTAAACGAACCGCGCACTTTGAAGTCATCGTTTACATTCCACTTTACGAGCAGCGACGACAGGAAGTTGATGTAGCTGTTGCGCTGACGGTCGGTCTTGCTGGTGAGGTCTTCGTCGGCATCGTAGGTGCGTCCCGTATAGGCAAGGTTGGTGTTCTCTATGCGAAGTCCGGTCATCAGTTCCACGTCTTTTGTCAGTTTTTGGTCGAAGCGGAGGTAGCCGGAAGTCACGGTTTCGCGGGCGTTGAAGTTTCCGGCAAGTTCTTCCTGTACCTGCTCTTTCTCAAAGAGGGAAGCGTTGTTCAAGTCTAAAGAGCCGGTGTATTCCTTGCTGGCGTAGATGCCTGCCTGGTATTTGTTGTTGGGCATGAAGTTCTTGTTGGTCTGGTCCACTGTATTTGCTAGGCTGTTCGTCATGAAGGCATCCTCGTCCAGAGGAGAGTATTCGTAGAAGTCCACTTCTTTATCCTTGGTCTTGCGCACTACCTTTGCGCCGAACTTCAGCTTGTTGCCGTTCTTGAAGGGAAGTTTGAAGTTGGCGGAGAACTTCAGGTCCTGCTCCTTGATGTCTTCCTGCTGTTCCGTCAGCTCTTTCAGGCTGAATTCATCGTTCAATGTCATGGTAGAGCCTGTTTTGGGGCTGGCAAAGGGTTGGCGTTCGTCGCTCAGGTCCATGTCGAACTTCTGTTTCTTCAGTTGGAAGTCGATGTAGCGTTCGTTGGGACGTTCTTCGCTGGCTTTGGCATAGCTGGCGTGCCAGTCCATGGAGAGGGCGCCGAAGAGGTGTTCGCCGCCGAGGGCAAAGTCCATGGTGCGCTGGCGTTCCAGGCGGGCGTTACGGTTGTCCGGCGTACCGGCTTTGGTCTGTATGCGTACGGTGGCGTTGCCGTCGGGGTCAAGGTCTTTCAGCGTGGTACGGTAGCGGTTCTCCCAGTCGTTGCGGTTGTTGAAGATGCCTTTGAAGGTGAGTTTGTGGTTGGCATTGATGTCCCAGTCCAGTGCGGCGGAGTAGCTTTGGCGTTCGCGGGTGACGTAGTATTGGCGGATTTGGTAGTCGTTGACGTACGTCTTGCCGTTGTCATCCTGCTCCCATACAAATTCGGTGTCGTAGGAACCAGAAGGTGAGTTCTGATAGGAGGCCGATACAATCAAGCCGAGTTTGTCGTTGAAGAAGCGGTCGCCGTAGGTGAAGCCAAGGTTCAGTTGCGCCTTTTCGCTCACCCAGTTGTAGCCGGTTCCGGCGGTGGCGGCAATGGTACGCTTGTAGGGGGAGTTCTTGGTGACGAGGTTGATGCTGCCGCCGATGGCGTCGCCGTCCATATCGGCGGTTACTACCTTGTTCACTTCGATGGTCTGAATCATGTCTGCCGGAATGAGGTCGAGCTGTACGTTGCGCGTATCGCCTTCGGCAGAGGGAACGCGGTTGCCGTTGATGGTGACGGAGCTGAGGTCGGCACTCGTGCCCCGCACTTGCCCGAAGCGTGCCTCGCCTTGGTCGTACTGCACGTTGATGCCGGAGATGCGTTTAAGGGCGTCACCGATGTTGGAGTCGGGGAACTTGCCTACCTGGTCGGCAGAGACTACATTCGTAATCCCCATGTTGTTTTTCTGTGAGTTGATGGCACGGCGCTGTCCCTGGAAGGCGCCGCCTACCACCACTTCCTGCAACTCCACGCCTTCGTTCAGTACGACGTCTTTTTCCAGTGTACGGCCTGCGGGGATGGTGATTTTCAGTTCTACGGGAGAGTAGCCCACGTAGCTCACCTTTACTGTATAGGTTCCCGGGTCAAGGTTAGAGAAAGTGTAGAAGCCGTTGACGTCGCTCGTCACGCCAGTGTGTAGTTTCTCGATGTAGATGGATGCGCCCGGGAGAGTTTGTTTAGTGGCGTCGATGATGCGTCCACGTACAGTTCCTTGTTTCGTGACATTTGCTTTTTCGTCGGCAATGGCCGTATTGACGGTGGCGGTGAATAGGAGTAAGAATAAGAATGCTCTCAAAATCTGTTTCATACTTGTTATTATCTGTTAATAATCTGCCGCAAAAGTAGAGGGTTGCCGTTACGTGGAGGTTGCGGAGCGTTGAAGAACAGATAACGATTCAGTTACAATGAGGTTACATAAATTCTTGGAGGTAGTACCTTTTCGGCGGTATCTCCCTTTGCCGTCATCTGGCAGACTGATGCTAAAGATGCACGAGATGTGCATCTCGGACTGTATGAGATGTACATCTCGAGCAACATGAGATGTACATCTCGTGCAGGGGAAGGTATAGGGGTTGGTGTCTTATCCCGTAGCCTGGCAGCGGATAAGTACCTTCTTCTCGTCTGCCAGAGTAGTGGCAAAGAGATAAGTGCCTCCCCCTTCGGCCAATTTCAGTCGTTTGCGCAGTTCGGCCACGGTGGCGGGGAAGTTGCGCACGGTGAGGTTCGCCTTTTTCTCGGCAGCCAGCATCTCTTTCACTTCTTTCTTGCCGAAGCCGCAGGAGGAGGTAATCCGGAACTTGCGGCCGGGGAAGTCCGGCAGGAAGTGGTCCGAGGTGTAGAGGTGGCTGTTGGGATGCAGTTTTTCCACCTTATACAATGAGGAGAGGCTGCGGAATGCACCGGCTTTCAGCACGGAGGCATTCGGTTCGTAGAGGTATGATTTCAGTTGAGGGGTGTAGGGGCATGCACGCTCCTTCTCCTGCCGGCGGGTGAAGACGAGGGCTTGGGGAGCCGGTACACCGGTGAAGTTGACGCAATGAATGGGGATGTCGTCTGCCGGCACTCCTTCGCCTTGTCCCAGCAAGAGCAGCAGTTCCTTGCATTCGTTGCCCACGGAGACGATGTGTGCCTGGTGGACATGCTTCAAATCGTTCAGGGCAAGGGTGAGGTCGAGCATGGGGGAGAGTTTTACCAGTACGTGTCTTGCCTTGCGCAGCAGCAGTTCTTCGAGGGCGGCTATATCGGGTTCGCAGTCGCCGATGGCTACGGTCTTTCCACCGTGTCCGTCGCGGCGGGCAGGGTCTATGAATATACAGTCCACGGGCTCCATCTCTTGCAGATGGCAGACGCTGTCTGCGTGGCAGACGGAGATGTGGTTCAGGCCGAGGACAGGGAAGTTGTGTGCGGCTATCTGGCAGAGGGTTTCCTGGCGCTCGACGTAAGTGGCATGCCCGAAGCGGGAGGAGAGATAGGCGCAGTCGATGCCGAAACCTCCGGTGAGGTCGGTAAAGGTGCCGGCTGATGCGGGGGTACTGTTCTGCGCGGGATGTTCTTGTTCTGTATGTAGCAGGTTAGTTATAATCTCCGCTTTATACTGTGCCGTTGTTTGGGAGGAGCATTGTTCCAGAGAAAGGTGGGCGGGGTAGAGTATATGCTCGTTCTCGGCCCATGCGGGTATCTTCTCTTTGGCAATCTGCCAGCCGGAAATCTGTGTGATGGCGGCGGGCATGTCTACCGAAGGGTAGCGGCGTGCCTGCAAGGCAAGGCTGCGCACGTCGTCGCGGCGATGCTCGCGGATGAAGCGGAGGGTGTCTTGGGATAAAGGCATGGCTTGGCTTATTTATTCTGATGCAAAGTTATCTCAAAAAGGACAAAGTGGGGCATAAATTCGCAGCTTTCTGTCTGATTATTTTTCAGACAAAGATGACGCTGATAATACAGATTAAGAATATTAAAAATCCGCGTCATCTGCGTCATCCGCGTCAAAGCGATAGCAAATTTAAGTTTCCGGACAAGCTGGGGGTGAGAGTTAAGGGATGACCCGGTATCGCTCCTTTGCCGTCTGCCTGCTGACGCGGTTGAAGTGCCACCATTCGCTGGGTAGCGGGTGGAATCCGGCTTCTTTCATTACCTGCCGGAGCAGCAGCCGGTTTTCACGTTCTTGTTCCGTCAGCTTGCCTTGTGCCACGAGCACGGCTTCTTCTGTGATGTGGGCTTCCCTGCCCAGATGGTCTACCGGGGTGCCCATGGGCAGAGGGGTTCCTTTATCGTCGAGTATGCTGATGTCCACTGCCAACCCGTAGTTGTGCAGGCCGCCGCCGCGTGAGGGGTTGGAGACATAGATGTATTTGGAGGTTCCTTTCACTACGTTCCACATCTTCTGCTGTACGGACAAGGGGCGCGCTGCGTCGTAGACGATAAGGCTGTAGCCGGGGTACTGTTCTTTCAGCAGGCGTTGTGCCCGCTTCAGGCTTTTCATGGCATCGGGGTGCAGGTAGGCTTCTTTCAGGTCTTCGTACAATAGGGTTCCGGTGAAATTGTCGGCACGGGTGTACATCAAGTCGATGGCGATGCTGCTGTCCGCTTCGGCGATGCTGACGAAACCGAGGGAGTCCAGGTAGCGGGCTGTTCGGCTTTTGGCCGGAGCCGGAGGGACGGGTGCCGCTATGGTGTCGGCGTACGGGATGGTGGTCTCCGTATCTGGGTCTTGTGTCTGCTTTGGCGCTTGTTTTCTGCTACAACCGCATAGTGAGCAGCCAAGCAGCAGATATAACAAGTAAAAGAAATATCGTTCCATCTTACAAGGCATTCTTGGCGGTAAGGATTGATTTCATCAAGGCTATGTCCGAACTGACTTCTCCCTGCATCAAGTATTTGTTTTTCCGTTGGCAGGTGGCTTCGTAAATCTCCTTTGCCTTTGCTGTGTCCTTGTCCCGGTAGAGTGCCAGGGCGCAGAGCAGCCGCTGTTTGGAAGACGTCACATCCTTATATTGCCGGATGTAGGTATCCAGCTCATCGGTATATAATTCTTCTGCCCGTGCGGTCCTCTTTGTCACCAGTGCGGTGAAGAGCAGCTCGCAAGCGTTTTCCTTTATCAAAAGTCCGATGACTTCGTGCCGGTGGCTCATTATTTTCTCAAATGCATTGTAGGCGGCTTCCCATTCTTCGCAGTCGAGCAGGCGCGAGGCGCTCATCAAGGCTATGGTGACCTGCAGGGCATCTTTGTAGTTGATGTCTTCCGTTTGGCTGAACCATTCGGCAGGCATGTCCTTAGGACGCATGCCCTCTTGCACCAATGCGTTGATGCGCAGCTGGGTGACCAGTGCCTGCTTGCTCTTGCTGTCCTTGAGAAGCAGGCGCATGTTGTCGGCATCATTGCCGATGCCGCCCATCTTCATGGGGATGCCGTTCATCCCTGCAAGGAGAATGCCAATCAAAGAGAGCATCAGAAGGAAGAATTTCAGCAGGTAAGGCAGCCCGTCTACGGTCAGCAGGGGGAGGAAGGCAAGGATGGCGGTCAGCAGGTTGGCAAGCACTCCACCCAGGTTGTACAAGGTGGTTGGGATATCTTCAAGAGGCCTTTCGGGTGGGGTAAGCAGGCATTGGCCTCCCGTTCCGGCAAGGCTGAAACGCTTGATGCATAATTTCCCGTCTTTCCGTATGAAGGTAAGGTTGAAGATGCGGAAGGAGACGAAGCGGTAGCCGGTTGCCAGTCCGCAGACAAGATGCCCGCCTTCGTGCAGAAGCACTTGCAGGAAGATGGAGAACAGCAGAATCAGTATGGCTAACAAGGAAACTCCTACTGTCTCCAGCATGCCGGTTTCGGCAAACTTGCTGTGTAAACCGTCGAACGAGTCTCCCAAAACCAGGACTCTTACACCTATTATTCCTACAAAGCCGATGCATGCCCCGACCATGAATCCTCCGGCCAATTTAAATACTTTCTTCATCCTGATATCTTGATAAATGTGTTTGCCGGCAAAGGTAAAGGATTTTATCTGAAATGCAACAGCTTGCCCCATGTATCATAAAAAGAAAGAGATTGTGATTGCCACAACCTCTTTCCGTCACCTAAACCCACTACGCAGGCTACAGATAGGGAATTATAGTAATATAGATACCCGTAATGATGGCCGAAGTGATTACTCCTGAAATATTAGCCCCCAAGGCATCTCCCAAGATGAAGGAATTGGGGTTGTCCTTGCTTACTATCTTCTGGGCAACCTTCGCCGTAGTAGGCACGCAGCTCACGGCTGCAATTCCGATGACCGGATTGTAATTGCCCCGCTTGATGAAGTACATGATGTATCCTCCAATGATTCCGCCGATACCGGAGAGCAACAGTGCGCCCATGCCCAATACCAACAATTTAAGAATTTTAGGGTCGAGCAGCAGATGTGCGTCGCAAAGTACGCCCAACAACAGGCCGAGCATGAAAGTAGAACCATACAACAGCGGACCGCTTACAAAATCGTAGATATGCTTCATCCCCGATTCGCGTACTGCCACTCCGAGGAACAAGGAGAAGAACAGCGGTGAGGCAACCGGGAACAGAAAACACAGTACAGCACACAATATAGCCGAGAAAGCCAGTTTTACTTTGGCATCATAGTTTTTGGGCGGCTTCTTGCTCGTCATCTTGATGGCGCGCAGGCGTTTCGGCACCAGCAGCTTCACCAGATAGGGGTAACCGCCATATGTCAGTCCCAGATAGAGATAGGCCACTACTGTGATGGGTACAAACAGATGTTTGGCCAGGGCCAAGGAAGTGAAAAGCACCATCGGTCCGTCCGCACCTCCTACCATGGCTACGGAAGCGCTTTCTTTCAAGGACAGTCCCAATGCAGATGCGATGGGTACAGTCAGGAAAGTTCCCAATTCGGCACATAGGGCAAGGAATATGCTGGCAAACGGTTTCTGTAGCAGGAAGCCCACATCGAGCAGGGTACCGATACCCATAAATACGAAGCATGCAATCAATCCGTTGCTGAAGGTCAGGGTGTAGACCGGTTGCAGGAAGTCTATCTGCATGGTGTTCATCAAGTCGTCCGTATCCGAAAGCATCGGGTCCAGAAAGAGATTCCCCAATGTACCGTCGGGCATGAAAAGGGTGCCGCAATTAATGGCGACCATACCCAGTCCCATGGGAATCATGACCATAGGCTCCAGTACGCCTTTCCATCCCAGGTATATGAGCAGCAGGCCCAGGGCTATTAAAAATACACGGGCAGAGGAGAGCAGCCAGCCGCTTTCCATCATTGTTCCGAATCCTTGGAACAAGGTTGCAAAATCTATATTCTCCATGATTAGTCTTTGTTTTTGGTGTCGTTGTTCTTTTTAGTCTTGTTCTTGTTGTCACGGTGGCTGATGGCATCTTCCAGATACATCATATGGGTATCTTCTGGGTAGAAGTAGTCTACCAGGTTTCTTTTGGAGACACCGTGGCTTACTCCGTGGTAATAGCCCCGAGGCTTTTCGTTTTCACGGTCCACACCCCGGCTGTAGTCTTCGCGCGTGTCGTTGCCGAAGATGTTTCCGTGCATGGAGGGGGTGTGTAGCATCAGTTCCATCTTCTGGCGGAACTTCTTTATACGGCGCAGGCGGAGTAACTCCTGCTGGTGGGAACTGTAGAAATCGAGTGAATCGGCTGCGCTGGCTATCAGTTTGATGATGAATGCCACAAAGAAACCGATTGCAAAAGTGAGCCCCATCATCTCAAGGGTGGGGAGGAATAAATCGGACATAGTTATGATATTAATGTGATGAAATGGATAATAAAAAAGCGAAAGATGTACATGCAGTACACCTCCGGTAATGGTTTGCAATAAGTCCGATAAAGTCTAAATCAGGATATGCAGCAGTGCATAGATGTAGTATCCGCAGGAATAGCGGAGGGCACTGGGATTGAATGAAAGGTTGGCGCTCTCTCCGGCAGACAGATGGCTGGAAAGCAGATGCTCCAGTTGCCCGGCTGGTTTCAGAATTCTCATCTTCAGGAATTTCGGAGAGGCGTGGTTATGTGTGTATAGGCTGTTCGGACACAACGCTTCGTTGGTCCAGCAGTCGGTATTTTCGTCATTGAATAGTGAACGGTGGGTGGCTGTGTACGATGCGCACTGTGTGTAGGCGGTAAAGGAGCATTCGGAGGCCGGACTTCCGACAACTATTCCCGCCGGACTCATGGTAGTATTCCGTGAGTCCGGCTGTTCCTCCTGGGAGATGGCAGTCAAACCCAGACAGAGGAAGGTAAACATAAGTATGTAATACAGATGTTTCATCATAGTAAGGTAAAGGAACAAATAACTTTGGACAAAGTTATATATTCCGCTGTATTTTAAGATTAATTGTCTTTTTCCTCTGCAGGAAGTATTCTGAAGGACTGGTTGCGGCATTTATATGCCCAACCGTTCCTTCAGTAACCGGTATCTGGAGAGGCTTACCCGTAGCTTGACGCCACTTTTTAACGTCACTTGGTAGGTCTCTTTTCCATACTGTTCTACTCGTGATATCTGGGTTACGTTGACAATGCTCGAGCGGTGGATGCGGACAAAGTTATCTGCTGGCAAATGTGTCTCGAAGTTTTTCATGGTCTGTTCCTTGATGTACTCTCCGTCTGATGTCACCAGGGTTGCGTAGTCCCCACAAGCCTGGATGTATAATAGGTCTTCCACTTTGATGATGTGAATCCGGGAGCCGTCTTTTACCGTGATCCGGTCAATACTTTCTTCTTGTGGCAGGGGAGCGGCCTTTTCTGCCTCGGGGCGGTGAAATTTTCTGTTTGTAATGAAGTGCCTGCCACAATCTGCAGATGATACCACAAAAGGATAGCTGTCCAGGCAGGAATACCGAACAAGAGGCAGAAAGGAATGGTGGGGGCAAAGGGGATGTATGCTATTCCGGCTATTCTTACCATTATGTCGCATATCATGAAGCTGCCGGACAGCCAGAAGAGAACGCCGGCTATGGCTACGATGACATTCGTTCTATACATGGAGACGGTGCCTACAATAAACCATGCAAGGTAGGCAAGTGCCGGTACCCAGCGGTAAAGATAATCTGTTATCGGGTGTGCTTCCATCGCTTAATCTTTTATTTCAAGGCCTCCGAAGGATATGTTTCCGCGTATCATAAGTACGCACCATTCTTGTTTGGCAGGTGTGCCTTGCCAGCGTTTGTCTTCACATCCACCGCAAAAGCAGCTGCATTCTATGCGTACTTGCCAGTCGGCGGGTATGTACAGTTCCACTCTTCCCCAACTGCAGTCCAGGTCTATGTAGGTTTCTCCGGGTGCTATGTTCGTGTGGCGCAGGTCGATGGTAGTACCGCCGAAATAGGTGCGTATGTTCGCTCCCTTGAAAAGCTCGTCGAGTACGACGTGGCGTACGGCACTCAGGGAGTTGTTGGAGTAGAGGAATCCGTCGTCAGACTGGCATTGTTGTTCCTCTTGCTCTCCCATTCTCTTGTTCATCATCCGTTGTACCATCTTGGCACGGCGATGCACTGTCCTTTGGTGTGTCCAGTTTCTCCTATGGTGATGTCTGAGAAAGAAGATGCCGATGAGGATAAGGGCCAAGGGCCACAGCATGGCTTGGAAATTGCCGGGGAATAGCATGAGTTTGCTTCCCAAGAGGTAGAGTCCCGCCAGCAATAGGACACCTCCTGACAGATAGTGCTTGCGTATCATGGTATAGATACCTGCTATTATAAATAAGGAGTGCCAGGCAACCAGCATATTGAACCATGCTTCGGTGATGATACCCATATTGCGTGCGAATAGCAATAAGCCTGAAAGGATAAAGAGCGAGGCGGTCAGCACTTTGCCGGAGCCTGCATAGGATGGGAATCGGTGAATCCGGAGTTATCTGTTCCTCCACCAATACCAGATGAAGCGTAGCCCGGTGCCGAGAAGCGCGAGAGAAAGTCCGGTATAGAACACTGCGATGAAGGAGTCGGGCAGAAGGTGGCAGGTACGTATTACAATTCCCATTGCAATCATGCCTATCATGACAATCCATCCTTTTACGTCGAAAAAGGAAAAGGGGCAGTGCTTCCCTTTCTTCTGTGAGATACGGAGAGTATGTTTCTTGTACAGCCTATGGAAAATAATGCCGAAGAACAGAAGGAATACCAGGCTGGCTTCGCAGACTTTGAATAGCCAATAATGTCCGTCATCTATCCAGCAGGTCAGGCCTATACGCAGAATATTGACTCCTGCCAATGACCATATGGTTCCGGCAGTTATGAGCAGTGTATTTGGAGATACTCCGTATTTCATGATGAAGGTTGTTTTATTACACAAATACCGGGCTTGTATAGCGGAGTCCAAAAATTAAAAGAGGCTCTATTCTATTAAGAATGAGCCTCTTGTTTGTGGACCAGCCTGGGCTTGAACCAGGGACCTCCAGATTATGAGACTTTATATTTAGACTTTATAAAAGGCTATTTATCAACAAGTTTATAATCTCTTTGTAAGCTTGTTAGTCAACAATTAGTCAACATCAAATTTACGATACAAATATACAAATTCTTGTTTATTTTAAGATGTTTCATTCCATTTGATTTAAGGATTTGTTCAACATTTCTGTAATAGGGGGTATCCTCTCTAAAAGGTCGTATTAGTCCATACATGGAGTTAAATGGGTCTCTCCATTAACCTCTTTATCTTTTATAATGGCTAAGTAGTGTATAGTTGAAATACAGCCATCTCTCCATTCCAGTATTTAATAATGAGATATTAACATTAGTTTCCCCTCTGTAATATGGTTAACTTCGTATCAGATTAATTCAATTATCAAATTAATACAATTATGAGACTTACCAAGAAGAACTCTCCTAAAAGTTACACTATCTACTACCTACCACAAGAGATTAAAGAAACTATGGTTACAGAGGTCAGTTACCTGCCTATTACCAGAGAGAGACTGGAACAGTTCTTTAAAGATGCGGCAAGTAAACGAAAGCCTAAATTAGTCAAGAAGCGGAAACAGTCAAGGCAGCAAGGGAGTTAATTCCATGCTGCCTTTATACTTCAATACTTATTTCCTTTTATAAGTCATTTTAGCATATTCTACCCCTCCATCATCCTCTTTCTCCATATATTCAAGAACTAACTTGCTGTTGGATATTTCAAGAACATTCAAATCAAGAGCATAAGTGGCATCAATAGGTCTAAGTGTCAGCAGCTTATTACTCAATGCCCATTTCCCTTCATCTAATTCCGAATTATCCAAATCATATTCAGTATATGTACCGTCAGCTCTGAATGTAAGATTACCAAAATATTCGCATTCATCTTTAGGTGCATGACTCCATTCTCTGTTTTCTTCAGGATATTCTGGCTCTATTTCATACCCTTCTTCGTAAGTTAGTACCCATTGACCTACAATGTTCTCTGTAGTAGGTGTACTTTCTTCTTCGTCATCATCACTACATGCTGCGAAGTTAACACTCATAATTACGGCTACGATAGCCATTCCAATAAATCTTAATGTTCTCATTTTAATTAATAAATTAAGTTAGTAATATAGTTTATAAATATTTATCCACTCCATTTGTACAGCGTACCGTCTTCCGTTCATCCAGCATTCTCATGTACTGCAAGTTCTTTGTCTTATTGTACATGAACTTATCCTCATGCCAAAGGTGGTAAACAATACCTGCGAACTTCAAATACCGTTTCCGGCAACCACTGTTCAGCAGACGCTTGCCCAAATCAATATCCTCACTTCCCCAACCCTCATAGAATTCATCATAACCGTTTACCTTGATAAAATCCTCACGGAAGAAGGACATGTTACAGCCCAATGCAGCCGAACGCTTTCTACGGTATCTCGGAGCCAAGAAGCGAGCCAGCCATATACAATGGATTGCATTCTCCGGCTTGCTTTCAATTCCTTTCGTCCAGACATGAATCGGGCGTACCATACCGGACTTACATATTTCCTCTGTCAGCTCTTTGCCCAAGTTTACCCTTCCACCTTTCACGTAAATGCCACGGCCAGCTTCACGGAGATGGTCGGCTATCAGCTTTGGATGCAGGAACACATCACCGTCTATCTCTATGATATAGTTTCCCGTACTACGGGCTACACACTTGTTGCGCATCATAGCCAATCGGAAACCTTTATCCTCATGCCACACATGTATGATTGGAAACGGTGCCTGCTCTTGCAGCCTTGCTATCAACGAGGCGGTCTCTTCCGTAGAGCCATCGTCTCCTATAATGACCTCATCGGGCAGGACTGTCTGCTTGAACAAGCTGAGTAAACATACTTGCAGAGCATCGCAACGGTTGTAAGTAGAGACTATTACGGAAATCTTCCCCAAGTCCTTTCTATTCATTACTACCAGATTTAAATAAGTTAATCAGATTAATTATTACCACTCTATACACTCTTGCCTTCTTTTATATGGATATATGGATGAAATGGCTTGAATAAGTGCACAGAGTACACAGCATAAAGCTGCACGCAATTTGATTGATTGCCACGTTAGAAATAGAACTGTCTGTTTTGTGAATATCTGTATCGTAGCCAGTGTTCCCTTACTGACCGTTATACAATAAAGAAGCGTGGGAACATTGAATATTACCAAGTTGAGGCTCTGGACTGCCTTGCACAAATAATAAACAATGCCCACGCCAGATATGTATATAGTTCACCCTACAGAGGTGAATATATAACACTGACGTGAGCGTCCTTGCCTATTATCCTTGTGCATGAAATTGTCCAGATTTCAACTTAGGATAATATCTTAAACGCTCTTCGTTAACTAATATGTCCTTCCAACTTCCCAACGCATTAGGCTGTTAGAATTGCTGCAAAGTTACGAATTTACGTTTGATTGGCAAGAACTTATTGTTTATTAAATGCAGAAAGGCATTCCTACTCCATAAATCAAGGTTAGGAGCAAATTTGTAAAAGGTCTATATAAGTAGAAATTTACTCCCAACTTGAATTATTGGCTTAAAAGGCTGTTCCACTCCATTCTTAATAATTGGTGAGCGCAACCGCCAGTAATCAAAAACTAAGGCAGTCATAGGTATTAAGTAGTTCTTCCTGCCTTAATCCCAAGTATCTCTTGGTAATTGATACACTGGAATGATTGAATAGCTCCATGAGTTTGACAAGTGCAAGCTCCGAACTTTCGCTGTTCATGTTATAGACCTGCCTGCCGAAAGTCTTTCTAAGGCTGTGGCATGAGAAGTTGCCTATATGCAACCTATACTTCCTTTTAACCTCTTTGAGGATTACATTTATCCTCTGTATGGAATAGACCGTACCTTTCCGGCTTACCAATATAGGCGCGTCTATGCCTATAGGACTGATATGCTTGTAGCAGTCACAGATATGCTTCTGTAGCTGCATGTTAATTCTCACAGTCCTTTGCTTTCCCGTCTTGATTTCGATAACGGTAAATTCCTCCGCATTTAATATCTGCTTCCAGCGTAAAGCCAGAATGTCAGATATTCTTAAGCCAGTAAAACAGCCCAGAGCAACAAGAAGCGAGATTTTATAATTCCCGTCTTTGGCTAACTTCCTTATCAAGTTCATTGCCTCGCTCCATTGCAGATAATCTGCGGTTGTACTTGAATATTTAAGTGACATAACGTTCAGTCTTATAATGAAATGAATAAAAGTGAATATCATTTTTAAGTTGAAATATCCAACTTATTGATAATCAAAGAAACATTCACTAATAACAGAAGTGAATATAATAAATAAAGGACACCAAGTTAATGATGTCCTTTGTTACGTTCAAGCCTATATGAACGGCAAATAGGCTTCATCCAATGCACCGCTCTCAATAATCTTTTTGCAAAGTTCATGTGAGGCTTGATTTCTAAGGTCTGTACCATAGCTTTCATCACCAACCATTTGAATGATTGCCACAATGGTTCTCATAAGCTCCTGCTGTAGTGTACGGTGATAATACCTCGTACTCTCTGCAAACCTTTTAGGATTCCAACTATAATCGTTCAAGGCTCTTTCAAGTTCTTGCGCTGCCTTGTATTCGCGACTGTCTTCTATTACCATATCTTTTAATATTTAAGAGGTTTATAAATAAAAAGAGCACCTATACCTTATTATATAGATGCCCTCCATACCAAGCTATCCTTTAACAATGGCATAGCCCAGCAGCAGGATATATCCCACCGCTATAAATGGAAACAATGCCATTGCAATGAAGAATACCAAAGTCGCCAGTAACACATAGAATAAATTCCGTAGCATAATCTCCAGTTTTGAGAAACCAGTAATAGAGTATAATTCCAGATACAGCTAAGAAAGAAACCAACTGTATCTTTCATCACCATGCAGAGCGGATGCAATACCCGTTGCCAGTTCTGTAGCGTTGTAGGCTCTATCCAGAAAGCTGTCTATGTAGCTGCTCTTGTTGCTGCCAGTAAGCAGGTTGTAGAACTTCCACATGGATAGGTCACTGCCAAGACTGCCAAAGTTATCATCATTGATATATGCTTTGGCTACACTGTTTATCTGTGTGTCAGTAAGCAGCATTCTGGGGATAGCTTTCTGATAGCCTTGCGGTAACAGTGGGTAAAGCCTCATTCTCCCAAGTAACTGGCAGAATTGATGTTCTGTCATACTGGTATTGCCAAGTGTCTGCATCAGATGTATGTGCTTGGCAGGGTCGTACTTGTTGAACATTTCCAATACAGCACGATACAGCTCACTTGTATTAGTGACCTCCAGACAGCTAATATAACCGTCCGTAGATACGCACAAGTTGGTGCATACCTGGCATGTAAACCCTATGAACACCTTAAAACGCTCTGCACCCTTTTTACTGTACAGATTGGTATGGTTATAAGCCCTAACTCCACCTACAGTAAGGGTCAGCCTATTACCGTTCACCGTCTCGTAGATGGTAGGTATTTCAATCACGAAAGCGCAACGCTCGTAATAAATGGTCTTGTCACTCTCCAATAACTGATTGGCAGGCTTATGTATTGCTTCTGGAATACGACCCTTGATAACGTGTGACACCCTTATATCCGGCTGCCCTATCCGTTCACCGTTAAAGAAAGTATGTGCTGCATCCTGCACCGTCTCAATGAACGAGACGTGCGACAGTGTAGCCTCGTTGTCTTTGGCGAATACTGGAATTATACAGTCGTCCCTCAAATGCTGTAAGGTCGCTTCAACTGTATTAGCCTCTATGAACAGAGGTCGTTTCCCCTTTGTATCGTCCGTTACAACCGTTGCATCCTCTGCAAATTCGCCTAAATTGCAGTTTCTTCTCTGTGCCATGACTGGCATAATCTGTAATGCTTCCATAATCTGTAAATTATTAAGTTGATAATTAGAAATTTCTCCATCTGAATGCCATATAAATGATAATGTACAGCACTATGGCAAACATTGCCTTTGGTGCTGCAATGAACGGTACAACGAGTATTGCACCAACCGTCAGAATTGCCTTTAAATCTTCCATAAGCGATAATTTATTGGTTAGTAATAAGTGAATTAAAGGGAATGGCGCGCTTTATAACGTAATGCCCCATAGACTTCCGCAATTGTGCTCTGTAATACACAGACATTACTGTAGTAGCCAGTAATACCGTAGCCAAAGCGTTTGCGGTCTGGAATGCGATTGCGTTAAACCGTTCATTTCCCATCTAAGAGAGGTGAGGGACATTAGGGGTAACATGACAATTAAGCGCATAATATACACCTCATGCCTGCTTTCTGGCTGATAATTGCACTTTATGCAGTCTTAATAACTGTATGGAAAGAGTTTCCGTATCTGGAAGGGAGGGGGTATTATTTAGAGACTGCCTAATTTGAGTTGGGGTATATAATGCAGCGTATTGGACTTTAGGATAGCAGGAATGCCCCTAAATGCAAATAACTCCATGCCCATGAAGGTTGGAGCTATTTATTACTACATCACAAGCATATGGAGGTAGTATATTCCGAGAG
Source organism: Bacteroides sp. AM41-16 (assembly GCF_003603495.1). Taxonomy (NCBI): domain Bacteria; kingdom Pseudomonadati; phylum Bacteroidota; class Bacteroidia; order Bacteroidales; family Bacteroidaceae; genus Bacteroides; species Bacteroides sp. AM41-16. Next base: position 33,773 of record NZ_QTNE01000030.1, read on the forward strand.
GCTGGTATTTCTGGGAGGGGGTCTATAAAGTAAGCTTCCTCCGAATTTCCCCAGACCTCGCTAATAAAGTTCGCTGATTATCTTTAAACCCTCCTTACCGTTGATGGTGGTTCGGGTATAGTTAAAGTAATCATTCAAAGTCTGTGCCGTTACTCTTTTAGGGGGTTCGATACCGCATTCTTCATAAATCCGCTTGATTGTAGCCTTTATATAGGTCAGCAGGTATCTGCCGCCAACTTTGAAATAGTCATGCATTAACTCCGTTACTTGTGGAGACTTGCATTTAGCCTTATAGATAGCCAACTTCAAGTTATTGGTGATGTATCGCAGCTTGCGTACTTCTACAATTCCTAACGTATCAACCGCTTCCACTATCAGAGGGTCAGCCTCATAGATGCCATCCCTAAATTCATAGTCGGATTCGGTCTCATAAGGTAAGACCTTCTCCAAAATATCCACTATCACTTTCCTCTTGGAAATGATAGACTTATTGGCGTTACGCAGTTGCAGCCATTCCGCATTGCCTGCTTTATACAGATATGAGCCCCTAAATGCAAAGAAGTATCTCATCAGCGCCTCGTCTGTATAAACAGCAAACAGAGTGTCTTCATTCAGATATATATTCCTTACCATTACATCATTCACATAGTTATCTACCTTACAATACGACTTTCTCTTATTGGCATCCAGAAATTTGTTGAACGGGGAAGTCTCAAGTAATTTGCGGAAGGCATATTGAGCACCGTTATCAGTGGCATTGTTAAGTTCCCTTCTTGTGAATTTATAGCAAACCTCGTATGTATTCACTTCACGCAATACATCTTCCTTACTTCTATAAGTGTAATCATTGAATGAATTGGTAATGTGCGTAATGCGGTTGAGCCCGTTTCTGAACCTGCCTATTATCTGTATCATATCGGAATAGGGGTCCAACACCGTATGCTCAACCAGATACATGTCGGACATCATTATAAGGTCGGGCTTGTAGTCCAGTTCTATATCCATGCCTGCGTTAAATCTGCTTGTGAAGAAGTTGAACTTCTTCATTAGTTTAGGGTCGAATTTGGAATGGGCGTTCTTGAAATTCAATGAATACTTTAACTTACGGACACTCTTGGGAGCACAGAATATGGTGGATTCTTCAAGTATTCCAGCCTTATTCATGAGGGCGTGAATGGCATCCGTAGAGTTGAAGAAGATACAGACACAACCGCTGTCAAATTCATGGATAGTCCGTTTGAAACGTTCCAGTGTGTTATTGGTGTATTGGATATGTATATCCACATGATAGTCAAATTGTGGCTCAATCACCAACATCTGGAAATCCTTGAACCGTGGGTCGGACAGTTCAACCGGAGTGGCAGATACCAGTGCCTTGCCTTTGAACTGGAAGAAGTCGTCTAAAGGCAAGTCAATGCTTTCCCTATAGTCCGCATCCTTCACGAGCTTGTGGGATTCGTCAATCAACATGAAGCATTCACTGTACATATACATATCCAGCTCCTTGAATGCCGCTTTAACCTTGCTGAATGATTCGGGAGTTACCAAGAATTTGTAAAACTTGCCTTCGGAAGCGATGATATACTCCTTAATATCATCCACTCCCACTTTCTCAATTACCCCTATCAGATTGTCATGGACGTGTTTCGGGTCATCACATTTGCACTGGATGGTTGACACATTAGGCTCGATGATTATGGAATGGCGTTTGGCTTTAATCTCGCCATAGGTAGCCCCTAAACCTGTCAGCGTCTTACAAAGTACCGTATCGGTCGGTATCTCTTTAAGGATGGTTTTCAGATAGGGAACCTTACCGTTCTTGTCTTTATTCAGTTTTATAGTATTAATCTTCATAATGGTATATCTTTAAAATGTTATTGATTGGGGGAAACAAGGAGAGAGCTTTACTGGTAACTCTCCCCTTGAGTGTACAGATTACAACAGATGCTTATCTGCCAAGTAGTCCATCAGTTCGTCGGTACGTTCAAGATTAAACTCTACCCGTCCTTTGGGGAAATGGAATATCGATTTGACCTTGCCATAGACTGCTCTAAACAAGGGAACGGTCTGTGGTTTGAACCCATTATCGACCATAAGCTTGAACAAGTCCATTGTGAAGTCCTTGCCTTCTCCATAAGGCTCTACATCATTGGGCTCTACTTTCACATCCTCCGTTTCATTGTTGGTCAAGTATTGCATTATCTTGAGTAAGATGTCTTGGTTGAGTCTCAGCTTGAATTTAGATACTACCCCGGTCTGAATACCAAATGAGGAGTAACCATCCTTGTCTGTGTAAACTTCTATAGTAAGCCGTTCACCTTTATCCATTCTTGAGAGTAATTCTTTGTACGCACTCTCATTGTCGTAGGATGCACTTTTAGGTGTGCCCAAACCTTGTAAACTAAATTTAGACATAATCTTAAAATTTAGAAATTAGACATTAGTTTATTTTGTGAATCGAGAGTGGTGCGCACCGTTTGTCTTTCGATTACGCTGCAAAGTTGGGGATATTAGGGGAGGGCATTAGGGAATAAAATAATCCACCTTTATACTCCCCTTAAGAGAATATAAAAGTGGATTGCTTAATTATCAGATAGTTATACTATCCGTATATGGGGTTTATTGTGTTTATCTTAGTATCCTTGTATTGCTTGATTATCTTCTTTATATTATCGTCATTGTCATTATATGCCTCATTTCTGGTCAGCTTGGTGAAATAGACCAGTTTGGATATGAACAGTAGTTTGCTCTTGGGAGTGTCACCGCTCTTGCCACGCTGGTTATCGAACTGGGGATAGGCTTCAAAGAAGTACAGTAGCATTTGGGTGAACAGCCATATCTGTACGGAGTCTGATGTATTGTAGCCGTTTGGCTCAAACCTTGCTTGATTGAACAAACCATGTTCTGAAACCTCTGCCAATACTTCCTCACAGAAAGCCGCCATGAATGATATGGTATTGGGGTTATCGATGATTAGTCGTTTGCCTTTCACTTGTAAACTTAATGTCATTGGGAGTTTATGGGAGAAACCTATTGCATCATTAAAATCAGCTTCATTCAGCTTTACCATTTCAATGAACTTTGTTATCTCTCCTTTGGACGTGTCATTGAATTTCCAAGTATTTAATGCCTTCCCACTAACGTAATCGCTTATAAACAGAAGTAGATACCAGAATTTATCGGAGTCAATGCCCAATGCCTTTATGATGGCTTGAATACTGTCTATATTGTCATTCCTCATATAGTTGTCATAATTGAAGAATACATTTAGCTTACCTGCATTGTACCGTTGCATGAATTGATAAGGGGATTGTGACGGTAAAAGAACAGAGCTTCCATCTTCTTGAATTTCCATGTCTGGGTGAAACTTATCGGCAATTACAGTTACATATTCCAGTAATTCCTCTTCTTGCCCTACATATTTATCTGTTGTGAAATTATCTATTGGCATGGTTAATTGTATTAGTGCCGTAAAGATAAATAATGCCACTCCATTATGCAACAGAGCGGCATTATAAATTACTACAGATTGTAACTACTGCTTTCCAAACACGTACTTCACGACTTTGGCATTAGCCTTGTTCTCATTTACGAAATCACGTTCAATATAGATGTCCGTTACTTTCATTGCATCGTCAATATGGTTAAGTGCTGCATGGACTATATATTTATCAATGCCAACTTTATTAAGTGCAATGGTAGCCCAACTATGCCTTGCTGCGTAGTATTCCAAATCGTCAATTTCTAATATTGTACCAATTTCTTTTAAGCCGTAGTTGATAGCCTTATTGAAACCCTTCTCGTCAGCATAATATTGATAGAAATTGAAGAGACGTTTACCAGTCTTGTCCTTGTACTTCTCAACAAGAGGCAGGACTAATCTGGGTATGTCAACCTTCATTTGAGCCTTATCCAATCTACGGTCTTTCGTCTTGGTACGATTATAGACGATTGTATTACCTTCCATTTCAGTGGCATTGTAAAGGTCTGCTGAATTGATTCCCATAAGACAGAATGATAGAATGAAACAATCCTTTGCCAAATTATAACGGCAGGTAGATTTGTAGCCTTTCTTCATATCTTTATAGGGTAGCTTCCATAGCTTCTTTATAATATCTGCGGATATGGCTCTCTTTCTTGTTGCTTCCTGCTTGGGTATTTCAAGTTCCATGAAGGGTGAGTTGGGGATTAGGATTAAATTCTTCTCCTTCTTATTGTATTTCTTCTTGGCTTCATTGAACAGCTTCTTAATGCTTATCAAATATAGAGAGAGTGAACGATTGGAAGGTATCCGTTTACCCTGCTGCATTAATCTTTTAGTCCGTATCTCGCGTTCTTTATTCAAGAATGCTTTAAAACTTTCTAAGAAGTCAAGGGTAATCAAATTAATATCCAATTCTTCCTTGCCAACAAACCGTACCAAAGCATTGATGGCAGTTGTATAATTGGGTGCTCCTTTTATGGTGGTAGAAGCTATCCACTCACGACTGAACTTTATAAAGTCAATGGTTTGTTGCTTCTCTTGTTCTCCGTTTAAGAATTCAATTATCTCATCTAACGAATAATGATTTTGGTCTAATTGTAGTTTGAAACACTGTTCTCTGTAATAAAGCACCAGTCCATCTATCGCTCTTTTAATGGAAGTGTCCTCTTTAAATTTGAGGGATTTAGTTAGGTCTTTTGAAGTTATAAATAGATTAGTTGATAGTCTTTTAACCTTACGGTCTAAAGTAAATCTAATCTTAACATTGTACGTTCCGTCAACTTTTAGTTCACTCTTCTTGATTTCGGCTTTGATAGTCAGCATGTTAGTAATGTTTAAATCAGTCAACAATTAGTCAACAAATACCTAATACAATACTAAATATAACCAAGCAACAGACCCTTAATCGGAGGTCTCCATGAACTAAAAAAGGCTCTATCTCGTTAGAGATGAGCCTTTTAGTTTGTGGACCAGCCTGGGCTTGAACCAGGGACCTCCAGATTATGAGTCTGTTGCTCTAACCAACTGAGCTACAAGTCCGATGCATCCTTGCTTGGATAGCGGGGACAAAAGTAGCATTTTCTATTGAAATATGCAAGACTTTTGGATAAAATTCCTTATAACCTTTGTCCTTAGAACTTATAAGTTCGTTTTGGATTCTTGGGAAACCAGCCTTTTTTCACTCGTTCTTCCTGCTCGAATATCTCCTTGATGGTCCAGAACGAGGAAAATGCAAAGACGCCCAAAAGGGAGGCTATCATGATGTTCTCCGTATAAAGGGAGGCAATGATGCCGCCGATGCCGAGTAAAAGGAAAATCCACCAGCACTTGGTGCCCCAATAATATTCGGCTTTCACAACTATGGGGTGAAACAAGCCGATGATGAGGAATGTGCAGATACCTATGACAAGGCCCGACAGATGATATTCGTTCAAGAAATCCATTGTTGTTCGTTATTTCTCGGGGCAAATAGGAATCTCCTTCTTGATGCTCTGTTCCAGGGAAATCAAGGTCTCGGTAGCGGTTACGCCAGGAATCTCCTGCATCTTGTTGTTCAGCAAATCCATCAGATGCTCGTTGTCGCGGGCATATACCTTGGTCAGCATGGTGTACGGACCAGTGGTGAAGTGGCATTCTACGATTTCGGGAATCTTGCCCAGCTCGGCAACTACCGTCTTATACATGGAGCCCTTTTCCAGCTTGATTCCTACGTAAGTGCAGGTTCTGTATCCAAGGGACTTGGGATTTACATGATAGCCTGAGCCAACAATAACGCCAAGGTCAATCAGGCGCTGTACACGTTGATGGATGGCAGCACGTGACACGCCACATTCAGCAGCTACGTCCTTGAAAGGGATACGGGCATTTTGGGAAATGATTTCCAGAATCTGCCGGTCAAGATTGTCTATTTTTTCCATAATAGTAAATAAGTAAAGTTCTTGTTGTTATCAAATAGTAAGCAAATATAGGACTTTATTTTAATTTATCTATAAAAAGGGACGGAAAAATGAATAAAAGTGAGGGGTAACGATAAGGCGCGGATTACGCGGATTTCACGGATTTAGTTTACCAAATCCGCGTTATTCCTCGTAATCCGCGCCTAAAAGAAGTATCAAGAGGGTTTTGCCCCTCCCTTCGGATTGTTACATTACTTCTCGATACCCAGCAGTTCCACTTCGAATATCAAAGTAGAGAACGGCTTGATTTGGCTACCGGTTTCTCTTGAACCGTATGCCAGGTCGTAGGGGATATAGAGTTCCCACTTAGAGCCGACGGGCATCATGGTGAGGGCCTCTGTCCAGCCTTTGATTACCTGGTTGGCACGGAAAGTAGCAGGTTCGTTGCGCTTGTAAGAGCTATCGAATTCTGTTCCGTCAATCAGCGTACCTTTGTAGTTTACTTTCACCTTGCTGCTGTCAGCAGGAACGGCACCGTTACCCTTGGTGATGATTTTGTATTGCAGACCGCTCGGGGTAGTTACTACACCTTCTTTAGCCTTGTTCTCAGCCAGGAACTTTTCACCGGCAGCTTTGTTGTCAGCATACTTTTCTGCGGTTGCTTTTTCTTTGATGGCATCCATCTGAGTACGCATGTACTCTTGAGCTTTCATCATATCCATAGCACCACCCTTGCCGATGACACCTGCTACGAAACCTGCCAGCAGATTTTCGCGGCTGATGCTCTGTGTAGAGTCGTTGCCGAAGATTTGTTGGTTGAAGCCTTCCACCCATTGCTTGCTGACCATCTGGCCTACTTGCAGACCGGCCATGTAAGCCACGTCTTTCTTATCGATTTTGGCTGCGCCTTCGTTGAAACCTTTCAGGAATTCTGACATCTGGGTTGAGTCAATTCCTTGCTGTGCAAGATACTGGTCCAAACCTTCTGTACGTGCCATACCGATGGCGTAAGATAATGAGTCGATGTCCGTCTTCAAATCAGCTTTCGGACTTTGAGCAGTACAAGATGCCATACCGGCAGCTACTGCAAGAGCCATGAGAAATGTTACTTTTTTCATTTTGCTTTTACTTGTTGTTTATTTAGATAAAATTTTCTGTAATTCGACTTCGAATACGAGCGTGCTGTGGGGAGGAATCATCTCGCCGGCACCCTGCGCTCCGTATGCCAGGTCGCTGGGGATGTAGAGTTTCCACTTGGCACCTTCGGGCATAAGCTGAAGGGCTTCCACCCAACCGGGTATCACTTGGTTTACACCGAACGTGGCAGGCTGGCCGCGCTTGATGGAGCTGTCGAACAGCGTTCCGTCAATCAGTGTGCCTTCGTAGTGGCATTGCACCTGGTCGGTGGCTTTGGCATAGCGGCCCACGTTTCCTTCCGTGATAACTTCGTATTGAAGTCCGCTGGGCAGCGTAACAACTCCCTCGCGTTTTTTGTTCTCTTCCAGGAACTTTTTGCCGGCTTCTATGTTTGCTGCGTTCATCTTCTCCTCCAGTTCGGCGAAGTACTTGTTGACGATGTCACGGGCTTCTGTGTGGCTGATTGCCGTCTGGTTGCCCTCCAAAACGTCTTTGATTGCTTGTGCAAAGTCATCTACTGCAATGCCTTTGGCACCCATGCTTAAAAGATTCTGACCTATTCCAAGGCCGATAGCATAACTGAATTTGTCCATAAGATTCTTTTGTTGACGACCGGATTGGTTTCTTTTCCAGTCTATTGCAAATTTATGAGTGGCAAAAGTACGTCTTTTATTTGAATGATAAGGCTTTTAAGTATTTAATTTTTCTTATTTATATCACAACTTGAACATTCTTCTTATATTTGTCTTACTTTAATAAAGGAAAGGAGCGGAAAATGAAGAACTTGGTCATATTGTCGGGTGCTGGTATGAGCGCCGAGAGCGGCATCAGCACATTCCGTGATGCGGGCGGATTATGGGACAAATATCCGGTGGAGCAGGTGGCGACTCCCGAGGGGTATGCACGTAATCCGGAACTGGTCATTAATTTCTATAACGAACGTCGCAAGCAGTTGCTCGATGTGGTGCCGAATGCCGGGCATCTGGGCGTTGCCGACCTGGAGAGGGATTTCAATGTAACGGTCGTCACCCAGAACGTAGATAATCTGCACGAGCGTGCCGGCAGTACGCACGTGATACACTTGCATGGGGAACTGACGAAGGTTTGTTCCAGCCGCGACCCTTATAATCCGCATTTCGTCAAGGAACTGGCGCCGGAGGAATATGAAGTAAAGTTGGGCGACAAGGCGGGCGACGGTACGCAGCTCCGCCCGTTCATCGTGTGGTTTGGCGAGTCGGTGCCGGAGATTGAGACTGCCATCCGGTATGTGGAGCAGGCGGACATCTTCGTCATCATCGGCACCAGCCTGAACGTTTATCCCGCTGCGGGACTGCTGAACTACGTGCCCCGTGCCGCCGAAGTGTATCTGATAGACCCCAAGCCGGTGGACACGCACGTCATGCGTCCGATACATGTCATTCAAAAGGGAGCTTCGGAAGGGGTAAAAGAGTTGAAGGCGCTGCTTACAGTTACCCAGCCTCCTTTGCCTTAGGACTTAATCTCCTACGTCTTAGGACTTAGCCCCTCACGGTATAGGACTTAATATGCAGAACATCCAGATGTCTTTCTCCAAAACACCCGGATGTTTTACCCCAAAACATGGGGATGTTTTGCCCCATTACATCCGGATGTTTTAGGTGAAAACATGGGGATGTTTTGGGTACTCACTCCTATACTGTAGAGAGCTGGGTATAGGGGAGATTCCCGCAAGGTATAGGTCTTGCGGGAACAAAGTATATTTGTCCTCGAAATTTGTGCTATTTCTTTATCACGGCCCGTAATACGAACCAGGCATGATGGGCTACGGTACTCATCAGTCCGTAATGCCGCGCCATGATGCGGAAGCGTTCGCGCAGGGATGCTTGCCGGTTCTGGGTGGTCATTCCCTCTTCCAGATAGTCGATGAGGGTGAGATGGGTATTGTGCAAGGTCCGTGCCTTCTTCATCACCCGGATGCACCAGTCGAAGTCGGCGGAGAAGCGGTATTGCAGGTCGTAGGGTTCTACAAGGGAAGCTTTGGCAAAGAAGGCCTGATGGCAGACCAGCATGCCCTGCTTGAAGCTTCGCCAGGTAAGCACTTCCGGGGCGGCGAGGCGGCGCATGCGGATGAAGTGACCTTCCTTGTCCACCAGTTCCGTTTCGCCGTACAGCACGTCGGGTAGTTCGTTGCCGGAGATGGAACGCACCATCTGCTGCAAGGTGTCGTCCTCGTGGAAGCTGTCGCCGGCATTGAGGAAGCAGAGGTAATCGCCGGTGGCAAGGCGGATGCCTTTGTTCATGGCGTCGTACAGTCCCTTGTCCGGTTCGCTCACGATGCGGGTGATGCGGTCGCGGTAACGGTCGATGATGGAGAGCGTGCCGTCTTTGGACGCACCGTCCACAAGGATGTATTCTACGTGGTGGTAGGTTTGCGAGATAACGCTTTGAATCGTGTCCTCCAGTACCGCTTCGGCATTGTAGGTCACGGTGATGATGCTGAATTTCGGGGTGGGGTGGTTATGCATTTCTTCCGGTTACTTTGTTGTAAAGGTCAATGTATTTCTTGGCGACGACGTTCTCCGAATAGTGGGAGATGGCTTTCCGGCAGGCTTGTTCCGAGAGGCTGGGGTAGTCGGGTTCGGTCAGCGTCCAGTAGATGCCGTTGGCAAAGTCTTCCGAGGATTTGTATTGTGCCACGTAGCCGTTGTGCAGATGGTCTATCATCTCAGGGATGCCGCCCACGTTGAATCCGACGCAGGGAATGCCGCATGCCATGGCTTCCATGATGGTGTTCGGCAGGTTCTCTTCCAGCGAGGGGGTCACGAAGATGTCCACGGCATTGTAGATGTTCACCAGTTGGTGTTCGTTGCTGACGAAGTTCAGCGGGTAGACTTTGAATGGAAGCAGGTTTTCCAGTTGTTGCGATTGGTTGCCGAAGACGACGACACCCAACTGTTCCCGGAGTTCGGGATGCTTGTCAGCCAGCAGTCGGCACGATTCTATCAGGTAGTCGATGCCTTTCCGTTTGTCCGTAATCTTCACCGAGCCGAACAACATGAGCTTTTTGTCTTGCGGCAGTAGGCAACGGCTGCGGGCTTCCTGTCGGTTGCGGGGCTTGAAGAGGTTGGTGTTGATGGGGTTGGGGATGCACGTCACGGCATGTCCGCAGAAGAGGGCGCTTGTCCGGGCACGTTCTTCCAGCCAGCGGCTGCAGGTGACGAAGTTGATGTGACGGTTGCGATACAATGCCTGCTTTTTGTGGAAGATGCGGTAGGAAAGGTCACGTTTGCCTCTGCCTCCGTGGATGAAGGGGCAGTTGTGGCATTCCTGCTGGTAGTGGGTGCACTCGCGGGCATGGTGACAGATGCCAGTGCAGGGCCACATGTCGTGCATGGTCCAGACGACGGGCTTGCCCGAGGCGAGAATCTTCTCGATGTTCTTCAGCGAGAGCATCCCTTGGTTTATCCAGTGCAGATGGATGACGTCTGCTTGCTGGAATTCGGGCAGTGAGGTGATGTCTGTCCCCGTGTTGGCAATGTCTACGGCAAAGATGTTCTTCTTGTTGAAGCGGTTGGCGCTCCAGATGACGATGCGCTCCCAGACGAACTTCCACACCATGCGCCAGTTATGGTCCAGTGACACAACGGAGATTTGGTCGGTCTGCTTGTCGCGTACCAGCAGCTTGGCTTTGATGCCGTGGTTCTTGAGTGATTCCATCAGACGGCTGGCGGCGATGGCTGCGCCGCCGATGCGTTCGGATGTATTGATAAGTAGTACTCTCATGACTGTTGTTCGTTTCTTCTTTTTTGAATGTTTTTTCTTGTTACAGATGCCGGTCTTGTTTCATCCATTTCCGGATACGCTTTTGCAGCGTTTGCCATATGATGGTGAAGTTGCCGTACCGTAGGTTCAACGCCAGTTCCTCGAACGACCGTGCAATCTTTATCCAGGGATGCCGCCATGCCATGATGCGGTAAACGCTATCCTTGTAGGCAGTGTTCTCGATGACGTGGCGAGGGTGCTTCAGCGGAAACTCCACTTCGTAGCGTTTCATGGTGAAGATGCGGCGGTAACCGCGCGGCATGGTGTGTACGGAGCCGGCAAAGTGGGTGGAGTCGGCAGTGGCTCCCAGATTGTTTATCATGTTGCGGGTGGGCACGATGCTCAGACCCGAATTGAACAACATGGAAGCGTGGAAGATGGTTTCGTAATAGGCTTTCCCGTGTTCGCGGTGGCGTTGGCACATGTAGATGAAGTCTTTGCGGTAGCGCCGTGTGTGGATGAGGTTCTTCAGTTGCCGCATGTTCTCCTTGTCGTCCAGGAAGGTGTAGAATTCATCCCATTGGTCCGTCACCCGCCGCCAGCTCGCCCATCCCCAGATGGAGAAGGTGGTGGCGAAGAAGTAGTCGGAAGTGATGTCCGGTGTAATCTCCTCGTTGTTGAATCCGGCAATTATGCTGATGCGTGTGTCGTGCTCATACTTGTCGAGCAGTTCCTTGCAGAAGCCGAAGAAAGAGACGGCAGGCACGTCGTCATCCTCAAGCACGATACATTTGTCCGACAAGGAGAATGCCCACTTCTGTGCCATGTATTCCGATGGGTCGCAGCCGTAGTTCTTCTCTTGGTAGTTGTGGTGTACTTCGCATTCCCAGTCGATGTCTGCCACTACTTTGCGACAAGCTTCTATGCCCGGCATGTCGCGTTCGCCGCGCGGGCCGTCCTGATAGAGAAACAGTCGTGCGGGGCGTGCTTTCTTCACTTGTTCGAATACTTGCGCCAGCAGTTTGGGGCGGTTGAAGAAAAGAATCAGTACAGATACATCTACAAGGGCTGGTTTCATGGCAATTTTGTTGGATTAGGAGGTGGCTATATGGTCATTTGGTATGTTGAAAGAAAGAACTGCCGGATAATGATTGTTTATCTTGTCCTGCTCTTCTTCTGTATACCGGTGTAAAGTGGGATAGTTGTACCGTAGAAAGTTTTCCAATCCATCAGGTGCTTTCAGATAAAGTGGACCGAATTTGATTGGTTGTAAATGGTTGAGACTCGTCTCCAAAACATGGTCGGTAGTGGTAATCACATTGTTGTAATACAAAGTTTTCCATGAGTTGAAACAACTTTGCATTATCACCATCAAACGGTAGATTGTCTTTTTAGAGAGTGTCATATCAACTATCCGGTTCAGAAGGCAGGCAACAGCTCCACGATTGGTAGGGTTGGATATTTGACATTTTCCGAAGTGTTTCCATAGCCATACCTCTTTTCCCATCAGGCAGCATTTCAGAAAGTTGACGGCTTCATATTGTATCTTCCTTAATAGCTTATTGTTTGGAATACGGTCAAAAGGGAATATATCGACAAAGATTCCCTGATGCATAGGTACATCTTTAAACATCTCTTCGACAAACAAGGTGTTGTTTTTCTTGACTTTGGCAAAGTAATAAGGACTATGAGGGTCGGTATGTATCCATGAAAGAAAGTATGGTTCTCTCAGTTCTTGGGAGGCTATCTGGAGAAACTTATTGTAGTCTTCCCGTTTCATACCTATATCTATGTCGTCATCCCAAGGAAGAATCGCTTTGTCATAGAGTGCCCCTATTGCTGTTCCGCCGATTACAAAATAGGGAATATTGTGTTTGTCGCAGATGCGCACAATCTCTTCCAGTATTTCGTATAGCACCTGATGTAGTTGGGTCAGTTCTTCTGGGGTATATTGCTTCACCATGGATACCATTTTTGATTGATGTCTGCAAAAATAATGATAATAGTTGAAAGGAGCACTTTCCATTTCAATCTTCTTTTGCGAAATCGGACTTGAGTTTTTCTATCAGTGTGTCGGACTCCCCGCTTACCACTTTCCGGCAGAACATCTTTCCAGACTGCTGCAATACCGGCAGGTCCTCGAGTGTCATCACGCGGATGGATGCGCCGTAGTCTATGTAGTGCAAGGGGGTGAGACGGGTAAGTCCGGGGTATTCTCCCTCTAAAAGAAGCCCTTTTGAGGCAAAAGGGGAGTTGAATACGATGGTCTGTATGCACAGTTCGCTGGGTACAAAGCTGGTTCTGAAATACTTCACCAGCTTCTCCTCCGTGCACAACTTTTCATATACATATCGTGCGCAGGGCAACGTGATGGCCCAATAGTCGGAACCGAAATAGACATCTGCCTGCTTGCCCTCCAAGGGTGCAAAAGGGGCTTTCCGGATGGGGAGTATCTGTGCCAGCTTGCGCGATGCTACGATGAGTTTGTTCTTCCACCATATACTCTTCCAAGGCAGGTCACGGAAAGGGTGGTAATGGGTTATCTTGTGCAACTGCTGTTTCACGGTGCAGCGTGTCAGGTTGAAACCGCCGATGAATTCAGTGTCTTGATGCTCCTCGAAATAGTGGTGGATGGCGTTGTTGTTCCATAACGGATAGTCTTGCCCGCTCAGGCATACTACACGGGTATAGGGGATGCCGCTGTGCAATACGGCGGCAAGCAATTCTTTCTGATATTCCACTTGTTCCCATCCTCCCCAGCTTATCCGGTGGCGGGGCACGAAAGTGACCTTGTCTCCCAAGGCTTCTTCAAAAGGGTGTATATCGGCATTGAGGTCGATGTGCACGTAGAAGTCTGCCCGGTCATCCAGTGCGGCAACCAGGCGTGCCAAGTGTGGGGCATCCTTGTAGGCGGATATGATGTAGGCTATGCGGCTCATGCTCTTTTTTTCTTTAAGAGGAATTCAATGCTTTCCCGGAAGATGGTAGATTGTAGTTTCCACAAAACCAGTGCATAAAGCCCAGCTACCATAATGATTTTGGCTGCCATATTTAAGTATAGGTTTTCTATGGGCTGAGTAGCATAGTGAGTTGACACTACGAGTACAATGGATAGGGAGAGATAAGGAGAGATGTCTTTCAGCATATCGCGCAGTCTTAATCCTATCTCCCTCTTGACAAAACGGAACCATACAAACAGCCAGCCGATATTGATAATGACGAAAATACGCAGCATCCATTCCAACCCGTATGGGTATATGGCGCATACAGCTGCTATTTGCAGCAGGCTCAAGCTGATGGTGCTCCACATATAGATAGAAGAATGTCCCCGGCTGATGAGCAGGTTGGAGAACAGATTGATGACGGGAATAAATGCTCCCCAAATACATAACAGTTGCAAGATATCGGCACTGGGCAGCCACTTCTCCGTGATAGTGATTATAATCAGTTCTTTCGATACCAAGCTCAATCCCAGCATGGCGGGGAAAGAGATAAAGGCGGTGAAGCGCAGCAGCTTTCTGAATACGGCAAGTTGCCGTGCCTTGTCGTCGGCAACCCGGGTAAAGACGGGTTGTGCAATGCCGTTTATCATGCCCGTAATCGTGGTATGTCCCATGCCGTTCCACTTGTTTGCCTGCGTAAAGTTACCCACTTCCCGTTCCGAATAGAACTTACCCAACAAGACGGAAAACAAATTGTTATTGATTATGGTGAAGATATTCGTAATGATTATCTTACTGCTGAACCCTATCATCTCCTTAATGGGTGTGAAGTCGAACCGGAAGCGGGGTCTCCAATGCGAGAAGTAGAAGTTAAGAATCGTCATTACGGTGATGAAAGAGATGCTTTGCAATGCAATCCCCCAATAGGCGAATCCGTTTGCCGCCAATGTGATGCCCACAATACCGGAGACTATCAGACTTGAAATAGAAATGACGGTAGTGTCCTTGATTCTGAGGTTCTTGAATAGATATGCCCTCGGTGCAATGCTCATGCTGGAAATGACGAATCCCAAGAAGGAGAGACGGGACAGCGGTATCAGCTCGGGCGTATCGTAGAAGTCGGCAATCAGCGGTGCGGCAAAGAAGAGTAATATATATATAGTAGTGCTGCACATCAGGCTGAACCAGAACACGGCGTTGTAATCCTTGTGCAAAGTCTCCTTCCGGTTGGTCAGTGCCGAAATGAACCCACCCTCCTGCAAGGCGGCGGCAATGGCGGAGAAGATGGTAAGCATCCCTACCATACCATAATCCGAAGCATCCAGCAGACGGGCAAGGACTATTCCGAATCCCAGATTTAACAACTGCTGTATGCCGTTGCTGAATCCTCCCCAGAAGAGGCCTTTGGCTGTTTTTTCTTTGAGTGATGTATCGGACATAGTTTATTGGTTGATAAGGCAACGAGTTAACAAGGCCACGAGGCTTTTCCTTCCTCCTTGTAGCCTTGTTAACTCGTTACCTTGTTACTGTTTTATTTCACCTCGCTGCCCGGCTTCACCTCTTTCAGCAGTGAAGTCACCGCCAGCGAGCCGTCATAATTCTCGGCAGAGAGAATCATTCCCTCACTTACCAGCCCGTTCTTGAATTGGCGTGGAGCGAGGTTGGCGATGAACAGCACTTGCTTGCCTACCAGTTCTTCCGGTTTGTAGTGCTGGGCAATGCCGCTGACGATGGTGCGGTTTTCCAGCCCGTCGGCAATCTTGAACTTCAGCAGCTTCTTCATCTTGGGCACTGCCTCGCATTCAAGCACTGTACCTACGCGGATATCCAGCTTTTCAAAGTCTTCGAAGGCGATGGTCGGCTTGATGGGGTTTGCCTTGTAGGTGGCGGCTTCGTTTGCCTTCTTGGTGGCAAGCAGCTTGTCTACTTGTGCCTGGATGACGTCGTCTTCTATCTTTTCGAACAGCAGTTCGGGGGTGCCCAGCTGATGTCCGGCAGGCAACAGGTCGGTGTGTCCCAGCTCTGCCCAGTCAAAGCTGTCCATGTTCAGCATCTTGCGAAGCTTCTCGCTGCTGAAGGGCAGGAACGGTTCGAAAGCAATGGCAAGGTTGGCGACCAACTGCAACGAGATGTGGAGAATGGTGGCTACGCGCTCCATGTCTGTCTTGGCAAGCTTCCACGGCTCGGTGTCGGCAAGGTATTTGTTTCCGATGCGGGCAAGGTTCATCGCTTCCTTCTGTGCGTCGCGGAATTTGAATACGTCCAGCAACTTCTCCACTTCTGCCTTGACGTCGGCAAATTCTTTCAGCGTCTCGCGGTCGTAGTCGTTCAGTTCGCCTGCGGCGGGCACTACGCTGTCGAAGTACTTCTTGGTGAGTTGCAGGGCGCGGTTCACGAAGTTGCCATAAACGGCAACCAGCTCGTTGTTATTACGTGCCTGGAAGTCCTTCCAGGTGAAGTCGTTGTCTTTTGTCTCCGGTGCGTTGGCGGTCAGCACGTAGCGCAGCACATCCTGCTTGCCGGGGAAGTCAACGAGATACTCGTGCAGCCATACCGCCCAGTTGCGTGAAGTGGAAATCTTGTCGCCCTCCAGGTTCAGGAACTCGTTGCTCGGCACGTTGTCCGGCAGGATGTAGCTACCCTCTGCCTTCAGCATGGCGGGGAACACGATGCAGTGGAACACGATATTGTCTTTTCCGATGAAGTGTACCAGACGCGTTTCGGGGTCTTTCCACCATTTCTCCCATGTGTCGGGCAGCAACTCTTTGGTGTTGCTGATGTAGCCGATAGGGGCGTCGAACCATACATAGAGCACTTTGCCCTCGGCACCCTCTACGGGAACGGGAATACCCCAATCCAGGTCGCGGCTCACGGCACGCGGCTGCAAGCCCATGTCGAGCCAGCTCTTGCATTGGCCATAAACATTGGGACGCCACTCCTTATGGTCTTCCAGAATCCATTGGCGAAGCCATTCCTCGTGTTTGTCCAGCGGCAGATACCAGTGCTTCGTCTCACGCATCACGGGCTGGCTGCCGCTGATGGCACTCTTCGGATTAATCAGGTCCGTGGGGCTGAGGCTGGTGCCGCACTTCTCGCATTGGTCGCCGTAAGCGCCTTCGGCATGGCAGTGGGGGCACTCGCCGGTGATGTAGCGGTCGGCAAGGAAGGTCTTGGCTTCTTCGTCGTAATACTGCATGCTGGTCTTTTCGATGAATTCTCCCTTATCGTACAGCTTGCGGAAGAAGTCGGAAGCCGTGTCGTGATGCGTCTTTGAGGTAGTACGGCTGTACACGTCGAAGGAGACGCCGAACTCTTCGAAAGACTTCTTTATAAGCGTATGATAGCGGTCCACCACGTCTTGCGGGGTGATGCCTTCCTTCTTGGCGCGGATGGTGATGGGCACTCCGTGTTCGTCGGAGCCGCCGATGAAGATAACATCTTCCTTTTTCAGTCGCAGGTAGCGGACGTAGATGTCGGCAGGAACATAAACGCCTGCCAGGTGTCCGATATGAACCGGGCCGTTGGCATACGGCAATGCCGAGGTCACGGTGGTACGTTTGAATTTCTTTTCCATTGTGTTATTATGTATCTCTTTTGTTATGAACGCTTTTAGTGGCACAAAGATAGCTGTTTTCTGCAAAATATGAGTATTCTTCCAGATTCTTTCCAGATTTAGGCTTCATCTTTGCCATACAAAATGAACAAACTTGGTATTGATAATGTAAAAAAACGAAATGACTATGAAACTGGAAAAGTACTTCTTATTATTGGCGTTAGGCGTGTTTGCCTTTGCCTTGCAAAGCTGTGATGATGACGACAACGACGGAATCTCCGTGCCCGCGGAACTGAGTAATGCGTTGGCCAAGGAGCATCCCAATGCCCAGCGTATAGAATGGGAAACAAAAGGTGCATATTATGTGGCTGATTTCCATGAGGACAATTTCGAAAAGGAGGCCTGGTTCACCAAAGACGGTGTATGGCAGATGACCGAAACCGACCTCCGTTATGCAGACCTTCCCGCTCCGGTGAGAAGCTCTTACGAGAGTAGTACCTATTATAATGTATGGAAGGTGGAAGATGTAGACAAGCTGGAACGTAAGGAAATGGCTGTTGTCTACATCATCGAAGTGGAGAAAGGTAATCAGGAAATGGACCTCTATTATTCGGAGGACGGCATTCTGGTGAAGGAAGTGGCCGATGCGCACAACGGCGGTTCTCCCGAAGATTATCTCCCTTCTGATATTTCCGCTGCCATCAAAGATTTTATAGCAGAGAAATATCCCAATGCCCGCATTGTGGATATTGAAAAAGAAAAGAACGGTATGACGGAAGTCGAAATCGTGCACGGAAGTATCAGCAAGGATGTGATGTTCACCGCTGAGGGTGCATGGGCCTATACTATCTGGGATATCAGTAAGAGACATCTGGAGGATGTAGTGAAGAACGCCGTTACGGCTGCCCATCCCGGTTATGTCATTGATGATGCCGACTTTATTGAGACTCCCGATGGCAGTTACTTTTTGGTAGAGATGGAGCAAGGGGAAAGGGAAATCTACGTAAAGGTGACAGCGGAAGGTGAAATACTGCCATAATCTTATACTGAATACTTCCCTTTAAATCAGCGTATTGTATTTACCGCTTGTTTACTGTCTTATCCTGATATAGGTAGACACATTTACAAACTAATAA
>NZ_QTNE01000031.1:0-38324 GCF_003603495.1 Bacteroides sp. AM41-16
TTCTAGAGATAAATAATGCGTGACACAGTTTATTTTACACTACCTTTCTTGATTATTAGATCGGTGGGTGGGAATTCGATTATCTTTTTCTTTATCAATATTATTGCCTGTATTGCAAGATGTATGGTCTATTTCCTTGCTTTCAAGCTTGATAGAAAATAAGTTTTCTTGATTGCTATCTTGATCGATTGCTGTTTTTTTATCATTGGATTGAAGTTCTTGTCCTTGCAAATTGAGCCTTTCAAATATAGTGCCGTTCTTCATAGTGTTGCAATAGTCGAATGATTCTACTAGTTGACGTTTATAATCAAACAGTTTATCAAAGCCCTGTTCCGCCTGTTGGAATAGGTTCACACGGTCAAAACCTCCTGTTACTGTTCCTTTCTTGGTATTCTTATGATTGGTGAGCGGTGATAGCTTCTTTTTGTTAGCTTGGTCTTTCCGGCTCACAATCAAATGACAGTGGATATTCAGCTTGTTGTCGGAACGACTACGGTCGAAATGAATCTTGCCGTAAAACTTTATATCTGCTTCGGATAGCCCTTTGTTGAAATTATTGGCATATTCAGGAATGAATACTTCCCTGATATACCGCTTCATCGCTTCGGCTTTCTCTTGCTCGGTGTTCCCCATTGCCCGAAGTTCACTTTCCGATGGGCTGATATGGATAGCGTAAAACTTAGCATCCGTTTTTAGGAGTTGCCCGATATTGCCGTCTATATCCTTAATAACCTTTGATTTATAGATATTATCATCCATCAGGTTGAAAAAGCCATCGGTATAGATTCCTTTCTCCATCCGCTCCAAATCCTCATGCTCCATGTAAGAGACTAATTGTCGGCTACTTCCTGCATTGTTATATGTTCCACCCGATGGCGGGGCAAAATCTATATGCATGGCTCTATGTGTTTATCAGATTGCTGATTTCAGACTTTAGGTTCTCTTTCTTCTTACTATCCATCACACCGCAAGCAGATAGTTCTGAATGGAGTTGTATCAGTTGAAGTAACCTTTTATAATCTCGTTGATGTATCTGGTAGAGTGCGTTAATCTTTTTGGATTGGTTGTTTATTACATCAGCATGATTGCCGAACTGCTCACTTAGCTTTTTAAGCACGGCTGTTTGTCTCTCCTGACTGGCTTCCAATTGGGAGAGAATTAGAGTTTCCAAAGTTTTGCCAATAGCATCGAAACGCAAAGCAATAGAATTTGTAACCCGTATCATGGGATTCAGTTGTTCTTCCTCGTAGTGACGGATGAACCGGATAATATCATCCTGTCTCTTATTTATTTTCGCCAGTTCTGATTTTACGGATTCAGGTGTTTCGGATGGGTTGATATGCGCCTTATCTATATACCCGAACGCCAGTTTTACAACTTCACTCTTTTTCAGTGAATAGCGTTTGCATATCTTCTCTACCAAAGCTGCCGTTTCCTTGTCTATGGAAATGGTAGTGAATATCGTTTTTCGACTGCTGTTTGGCATGGTAATTACTTTTTTATGGAAATATGAATAGATAAATACCTGATAATAAGCATTGCAAAGAAAATGCTTATTACAGGTGTCATTACAGCGTGTTCTTGTAACACGCTAAAGCCGAAGGCTTTGCCCCGCAGGGCGAGAGGGAAGAACAGGACTTGTCCAGTTCCCTCTTGCTCAATTTAGCGAAACGGGCTGAACCGATAGGTGAGGCAGTTTGTGCTAAATCGGGGTGATGGCACAAAGGAATAGCCTGAACACAGGCTTCTTTCCTCTGCTACTTTTTGCTATCAAGGTTGATTATCCAACTGATTGGCTTTTTCAAACTGCTTGTAGGTTTGAGAATCGGCACGTTCACGAACAAAAGCTCGAATATCTACAGCCCGATAATAGGTTTTCCTTCCGATAGTGAAATAGGGAAGTTGTTTATTTACTCTGTAGCGTTGAAGAGTTCGGAAAGATACTTTCAGGAGAAAAGCTAAATCTTGATTATCGAGAATCTTCTCATTATCATCTAGTACCGTATCAGTATTGATGAGTGATTTCAAGTCTTGTCCGATTTCGGTGAGTTTCTTGGATAGTTTTTCCATCCACCTCTCGAAGTTTTCGTTATCTATATACATTTTGCTTAATTTTTAAGTTCAACATTCTTGTTTTCAATCGATTGATGAAGCAAAGTTCGGCAAATGATTGCAAATAAGTTAGAGGAATACCAGTGGTACTCCCCCATAAATTGCATGTATATAATTGATTTTCAGATCAAATTACTTTATGAATGATAGTAACCTTCTTCTTTACTCTTCTGGATAATGGCGGCTTTCAACCTATCGAGAAATTCAGTTGTTTTCATTGGCTTTCGTTTGATTACTGCACTTTCTTTCTTATAAATATCACCAAAATTTATATTAAACATCTTTTCAAAGATACGAGCTACATCACTAAGAAAGATTTCCTTATGATCTATGCGAATAACACCATCCGATATATAGAAAATGCCACAAACTAGCTCCATCATATCTACGAGTTTTATTACTTCATTATTTAGATAAAATGGTGATTTCCATTCAGATTCAATATTAATAAAGAATTTGGGGTATTCCATCTGTCGATAAATTAATTCCTGTTCCATATTTATCAACGATAACAACTTATCTAGAAAAACTAATTTCAACTTACTGTTTTCTGTAGGACATGATTCTTCCAACGCTTTAAGTGTTCCAAAGTCAATATAGCTCATATTAAGCTGTCTAATACGTATTTTATTGTCACCTATTCTATTCAGGTAATCAAAGAGTTCCTCCACAAATTCCAAATAAGCAGAAGCCATATCTTCAACAACAGACTTATCTAATTGGTATGGATGTCTTAGCAATTTATATATACGTTTTTCAGTTAAATCCCAATCTGACATGGCTTTCTGTTTTTATCGCTCTATATGAATTTATAAACTCTTAGCTATCTTTTGCCATTTACGTTGTCTATGCTTATAGAATTTTAAAGTCCACCATGCAGTAATAGACGTTAAACAACCTGCATATAAATCCACAGTGTCAGTATATCGGGTTACTTGTTGGCTTATTTCTTCCATCTTAATATAGTGATTCCAAATGACTACAGTATTATCATATTCTTTTGTATCTATTTCTCGTGACGTTTTATCCATCTTGACAACATTAATTGTATGCCTACCTACTGGCAAAAAGCCATGCAAGTACATTTTGAAAACAAAAGTTTTGCCTTCTTTCCACTGTATAGGAGAATCATCACAAGCAATAAAACTAGCTTTAGGTTTACAAATTTCTCTCAAAGTATCAATATCTTGAATTTTATCCCATATATTCTCTATGTTAGAATGAAAATCCGAAGTAACAGTAACTCGGTAGCCCATAACTTTTTTACCTTCACGTGTTATTAACTTAACTTTCTGAATCATAATTGATAGTTTTTAATTGTTTATTATTGGCATGAATAACTATATGTAACCCTACACATGTTATTCATTATTAATTTATTAACTTTGTGCAAAGTTACAGGCAAGCCTTAACTGTTACAATAGTCATTTATAATGAGGAAAGACTTAATGGACTGAAAATGTGAGGTATGAAAAATGAATCAATAGATAAAATAGAAAAAGCAGTCGAAAATATTCTGCCAACATCAAGTGCTTTTATCAACGAGTTGGATTACTCTGTTATAGAACGGAAAAAAGCAGATTGGCTCAAATTGTCGGAATTAACTCATAGTATTGTGCTGGTCTTTGATTGCTGTACTAAAAAATTCGTTTTTGTATCAAATAATATCCCTCAATCATACGGAATTGACTCTGAAAGGTTATTTATCAATGGACATGAACCAGTCTTAGAAATTATTCATCCGGGTGATATATATTACGGCTTGCTTGTTAGAAAGAAAATCTACTCTTTATTAAGTAGTCTTTCCGCAGAAGAAAAAATGAAGCACAAGATGGTACATGAGATGAGAGTAAAAAATGTACGTGGTGAATATATCCGTATTATTGAACAGGAGCAAGCAATAGAATTGGATAAATCTGGTAATATTTGGCTTATGCTTTCGGTTATTGATGTTGATGCAAGTCATGAATCAGAAATAACCAAAAGCCACCTATATAATTTTGAAACAGGAGAACAGATATTTATTGATTTGTCAGATACCTTAGAAGAACCATTGACCAATAGGGAGTTGAGCGTCTTGCAATTAATGAAACAAGGCTTATTAAGCAAAGAAATTGCAAACTCTTTAAATGTTAGTATCAATACAATAAACACTCATAGGCAAAACATACTATTAAAATTAAAAGCAAACAATTCTATTGAAGCTGTTAATATTGCTCAAAGGTTGGGCTTATTAAACAGCTCGATTCAATAAAATATTTTTTCTGAGACGGATTAATAACATTAACTCTATCAGTGTATTATCCAGTTTGTGCAAGTTTTAAACTAGAATATAACCCGAAGCATAGCGCAGGTGTGGAGACTTAAAATCTACTTTTGATATTAATCTAGTATTTCCTAATAACAAAGCATATTTCAATTATATATCTGGCTTTTAAATTTTTGGAAGAAGCCATATATAGTCACATTCTACCACTTCCAGACAGTTTTGAAAACGGTTCTTAATTCTTCTTTCATTTGCCGATGAAAATAGAATCAATACGTTTTATGAAACATTTTAAATTAAAAGTATGGAAGTAGTAACCATTGAAAAGAGAACCTTTTCGTATGTCTGCGAACGGTTCACCGAGTTTGCCAAACGAATAGAAAGTTTGTGCAGCACTCACAACCAGAAAGTAGAAAACTGGCTGGATAGTCAGGAAGTGTGCCTGTTGTTAGGCTTTAGTAAACGAACGCTGCAATATTATAGAAGTAGCGGGCGGCTGGCTTATTCTCAAATCGGCAGCAAGATTTATTACAAATCTGCTGATATTGAAAAGATTATTTCAGACTGTGAAATACAGAATCAATCACCTAAACAAATCACGTCTTATGAAAAGAATTAGAAAAGATTATCCGTCTTTTAACCTGTTTTCCATTGTTGGCACATGGGAAAGCATTAATCTGAATCCTACGGTTATCATCTATCGGAGCGACAAAGAGTATCTCCTTTCTATTATATATGTATCGGAAACTACCAAACAGGCTTCACCCACTACTTATGAGATACAGCAAGATGGTAGCCAGTATTTTATTGCCACTGCATCCAAACGGCTTTATATAGATTATGATCTGGCAAAAGATGTACTTAGCATTTCATCACTGGGTGACTATCTGCGTAATTAGCTATCTAGCAATCTTGAAATCAATATTTTAATAAAACAATCTTTCAATTATGGAACTAATAAATAGAGATACACCGCAAGTCAAGGAATTTATTTCTTCTCTTGATTCAATGCTAAACGGTATTGAATCCATTGTCAAGCATTACAAACCCCACCTGAACGGGGAACGTTTTCTTTCCAACCATGAGGTTTCTAAGAAGCTGAATGTCAGTTTGCGAACCTTGCAAGAATGGAGAGATACAGGGCTAATCCCTTTTATTCAGATAAAAGGCAAAATTATCTATCGACAAAGTGATATTGATAAGTTGCTTCAAAAACACTACTTTGACAGTTGGAAAGAATAACCTGCCACCCTCGAAAACATTGTTTTTCGGAATTTAATTTGAATCATTGACTTTTCCAGTGAAGTATTTAGTCTGTGCAAGTCTTTAGATAAAAATACGCTCGAATGTAATGAGAGGAAGATTTTTATCTAAACCGAAGGCTTGGACTTGAACAGGCTAAATACGGAACTTACCTTTGTCAATGCTTCATATTGAGTTCTGGAAAACTTACCTTAAAAAAGGATTGAGAAAATGAAATTCATTCTTCCCAATCCTTTTTCTATATTAACTATTGTCTTTATTATATAGCCAATTCCGACAAACAGCTATTCACTTTCTGCATATCCTTTAGGATATTCTGATCCAGTACCCGTGCATAGTGTTTTGTTACACTGGTATCTGCATGACCTAACATCTTGGCAACATTCTCCATACTCACGCCATTTGCAAGGCAAATGCTTGTGGCATAGCTGTGACGGGCTGAATGTGTACACAGATTTTTCTGCAACCCGCATACATCGGCAATCTCTTTCAAATAACTGTTCATGCGCTGATTGCTTAATACAGGCAAAAGTTTCCCGGTACATTCTGCCACATTTTTATACTTTTCAAGTATAGAAGCTGCCACAGGTAACACAGGAATATTACACATAATTTTTGTCTTTTGGCGGTTCTTCCTTATCCAAAGTTCCCCTTTGTTGTCTTTTACCAAGTGTTCAGGTGATAAATCTTTCACATCGCTGAACGCCAAACCTGTAAAAATGCAAAAGACAAAAACATCCCGTACCTGTTCTACTCGTTTAATTGTGAACTCTTTAGCGAGAATGATTTTAATCTCGTCCATTGTCAGAAATTCAGGATCGGTTTCTTCCAGTTTGAAGCGGTAGTAAGCAAACGGATCTTTCTTTATCCAGTCGTTTTCCAAAGCAATACGGATAATCTTCTTCAAATTCTTCAATCGGGTGATAGCTGAATTCTGCGCACAACCTTTTTCAATCTTCAAAAAAGCATCGAACTTAGAAATGAAGTTGACTTCCAAGTTATTTAGGGCAATATCCGATAACTGATATTCTTTCTTAATGAATTCTTCCAAATATCGGGTAGTGGTTTCATACCGTTGAACGGTCTTACTTACGAAGTCCTTACCGATTAGCTTACGGCTTTGTTCGTTATGCTCTCTGAATACCTGCAATAGTGTTTTGTTATCTTCGTCCACACCATAAAACAACTTTCTCACAAGATCAACAGTGATAACCTTGCCGGAAGTTTCCAGTTCTCTATAAATTTGGTGTACGTGGGAGCGTGTGATTTCTAAGTAGTGATTCAGTTCCACCGACATACGGTCTTTGCCTTTTGAATTCTCTTTAGCCTGATTCCATAGGTTTACGGGACAGCTTCTTTTGATAGAAATATCTACCATACAGCCGTTTACAGTGATTCTCATGCACACGGGTGCTTCTCCGTTCTTTAATAATTTGCCTTTCTTGATGAAGAACAAAACAGAAAATGATTTACGAGCCATTTTTACATCGTTTTTAGAGTTACAAAACTATGTATTCTCTTCCAAAGTAAGTCTATGCAAAAAGCTATGAATCAGTGAGAAAGATCCAAATTCGTGGGACTTTTTTGAACTAAATTTTAGTCCCACGATTTATCCACCGATAATATGCTTGAAACGGCTATTTTCTGCTACCTGCTAGAAAAAAAGAAGTCCCTGATAATGTCTGATTATCAGGGATTTGCTTGATTTTTCTTTTGTTTTCAGTGATCCGCTTGGGGCTCGAACCCAAGACCCCAACATTAAAAGTGTTGTGCTCTACCTGCTGAGCTAGCGAATCAGACCTTATTGCTGTTAAGCGGGTGCAAAGATAGCTACTTTTGTTTAAAAAACAAATGGATTAAGGGAAAAAGTTTTGAGAACGACTTCTGCTTTTACTCTTCTTGTTGATTATCAGTCTGTTCAAACTTGTGAATTTTTTCTCTGTTTATGATGAAACGTTGATAGTAGGAGAGCATAAGGGTGGTAAGCGGAAGTGCTATAATCATACCCAGCATCCCCATCAATGACCCCCAAATCGATAAAGACAGTAGGATGATGGCAGGGTTCAGGCCCGTAATTTTCCCCATGACACGCGGTACGATGAATCCGTCTTGAATGGCTTGTACTATGATGAATACCGCAAGGGCCGATGCAATGATAATCCAGAAGTTTCCTCCCGTATCCGCTGCTTTCAGTATGGCCAGCACGATGGTAGGTATAAAGCCGATAATCTGTAAATAGGGCACTAGGTTTAAAGCACCGATGAACAAGCCGAGCCCAATGGCCAGTGGGAAATCAATAATCAGAAAACCTATACTGAACAGAATACCTACACACAATGCCACGAATGCTTGTCCGCGGAAGTATCTGTTCATGCCGTCTTTTACATCGTTCATCACACTGACTACGAAAGGCCGGTATTTTTGCGGTACCAGGTGGGTCCATCCTTCGGCAATGCTTTCGTAATCCAGCAATATGAAAACTATATAGAGAAGAATGAGGAAGAAAGTGAAGAAGCTGAACAGCAGATTGACGGATTCTGACAACAAGGACCAGAGCCGGGGAACGGTTTCCTTGATGGCGTTCAGCATATTCTCTTCCTTGAACAATTGGGTGACGAACTGGGTGTCTATGTTCTCACGGAGGAATTCAGAGAGTGTTTTGGGCACATTGCCGTCGTGGGTTCCGTTGGAAAAGTAGTCTATTACCAAATCTTTTACCCTGACGAATTCGTCCATCATGGGAGGCACAAGCAGATAGAAGGCGGTTCCTCCTACAATCAGAATACTGAACAAGGCGCAGAAAATGGATATGACCCGGTTCTTGAGCCTTAATCTGTACTGGAAGAAGGTGACCAGGGGGTAAATCAGATAGGCTATGAGCCATGCGATGAAGAATGGCAGCAATACGCCGCTCAAACGCTTGAAGAGCATAAGGATGCCGATAATGATGACACCGAGTATGACACCGCGGATAAAACTGTCGAATGTAATCTTTTTGCGTTCCATAATGCTCTGTTTTTTGTATTTGTTAATGACCGCTTTCCTTTTGGTCGGCTTGGATGGCTTGCTGATAGCACTCTCGGCATAGCGGTTCATACTCTTCGGTTTCCCCCAGCAGTACTTGTTTGTCGTTCTTGACGGTACGGTGGGAGAACGAGGCGAGTTGGCCGCATTTCACACAGATGGCATGTACTTTGGAAACTTCGTCTGCAATGGCACACAGTCCCGGCATAGGACCGAATGGAATACCCCGGAAGTCCATGTCCAGTCCGGCAACAATGACGCGTATACCATTGTTGGCAAGCTGGTTGCATACATCAATCAGGCCACTGTCAAAGAACTGGGCTTCGTCAATGCCCACTACATCTATCTCTGAAGTGAAGAGCAGAATGCTGGCAGACGAGTCGATGGGAGTGGAGGCTATGGAATGACTGTCATGCGATACGACATCGGCTTCGGAATAACGGGTGTCTATGGCAGGCTTGAATATCTCTACGCGTTGTTTGGCAAATTTTGCCCGTTTCAGTCTCCTTATCAGCTCTTCGGTTTTGCCGGAGAACATGGAACCGCAAATGACCTCAATTCTTCCCCTGCGTTTGGTTTCCTGTATATGATCTTCTGAAAATAATACCATGTTTTCAAGTGTTATATTTAAGCGCAAAAGTAACACTTTTGTTTGCTTTCCGATATTTTTTCATTATTTATTTCTACATTTGTAGCGTTAACACGGACTGTGTAAAGGATATGCAAACCCTATTAAACGACATAGAATTAGATATTCAGGAATTGAAATGTTTGATGCAGGCCATTTCAAGTGATGCCAATCCGACATTGAAGATTGTGGCAAAACGGAATATCCAGCAGATGAAGGCACGCTTGGAGGCGTTGCAAGAACTGCTTGAGGAGGCGCCAACGGCTGTTGTGTCGCCCCTGGAGGAACCCCCTGCTGTTACTACTCCTTTGACCGAACCGGTTTCTCCGGTCGAATCGGTTATTCCTGATACAGTGAAGATGGTATGTGAGGAACCGGAAACAGTTCCTATTTTGGCAGAACGCATCAAGCCTGCCAAGGATTTGAAACATGCCATCAGTCTGAACGATTCATTCCGTTTTGTCCGCGAACTGTTCGCAGGCGATGCTGCACGGATGAATGAAGTGGTACGACGTTTGGGTGAGGCTCCTTCTTTGGACAAGGCTATGGATATTTTTGCTTCGGAAGTGCACCCGGATGAAGAAAATGAAGCCGCCGTCGATTTTATGGAACTCCTCAAAAAATATTTCAGCTAAACGACCGATAAGTATGGGAAAACTTTATGTAGTGCCTACCCCGGTAGGAAATTTGGAAGATATGACATTCCGTGCTATCCGGATTCTGAAAGAAGTGGATTTGATTCTTGCTGAGGATACACGTACCTCCGGCATATTGCTGAAACACTTCGAAATAAAGAATGCGATGCAATCTCACCATAAATTTAATGAACATAAAACGGTTGAAAGTGTTGTTAATAGAATAAAGGGGGGAGAAACTGTAGCTTTGATTTCGGATGCAGGTACGCCAGGTATATCCGACCCGGGCTTTCTGGTAGTCAGAGAGTGTGTGCGTAACGGCATCGAAGTGCAATGCTTGCCGGGAGCGACAGCTTTTGTACCGGCATTGGTGGCTTCCGGACTGCCGAATGAGAAGTTCTGTTTTGAAGGTTTCCTTCCACAGAAGAAAGGAAGGATGACCCGCCTGAAGGCATTGGCCGAGGAGTGTCGTACCATGGTGTTCTATGAGTCTCCCCACAGATTGGTAAAAGCTTTGACGCAGTTTGCCGAACATTTCGGTGCCGAACGTCAGGCTTCTGTTTCGCGGGAAATCTCAAAGATGCACGAAGAAACGGTGCGTGGAACGCTTACAGAATTGATTGAACATTTCACGGCGAACGAACCGCGCGGTGAAATTGTGATTGTAGTAACAGGAATAGACGATTAAATAACTTCATTAACCAAACGTAAAACGAAAGCGTATGAAAAAGTTAGCAGTTTTAATTGTATGCGCGGCTGTAATGGCTTCGTGTGACAGCTTCTCTGGTGGCAGTAAGAACCAGCTGAAAGCTGAAAATGATTCTTTATTGATGGAACTGACTCAGCGTAATGCTGAATTGGACGAGATGATGGGCACTTTCAATGATATTTCAGAGGGATTCCGCCAGATTAATGCAGCAGAGAGCCGTGTGGATTTGCAGCGTGGTGCTGTGGCAGAAGGCTCTTTGAATGCCAAGCAGCAGATTGCGTCGGATATTGAATTTATCCGTAAGCAGATGGAAGAGAACAAGGAACAGATTGCCAAATTACAGTCCATGCTGAAGAACAGTAAAAATAACTCTGCCCAGTTGAAGAGGGCTGTGGAGTCCCTGACTCAGGAGTTGGTGGCAAAGACCCAGCGTATCGAGGAATTGCAGGCTGAGCTGGCTTCCAAGAATATCCGTATCCAGGAACTGGATGCTGCCGTAACCGGTTTGTCTACTGAGAAAGAAGAATTGACTGCCGAAAATGAGGCGAAGGCTCAAACCGTTGCCGAACAAGATAAGGCACTCAATACGGCTTGGTTTGTATTTGGTACGAAGAAAGAGTTGAAGGACCAGAAGATATTGACAAATACCGGACTTTTCAAAAAAGGCCAGGTGCTGAAAGATTCTGATATCAACAAGGACTACTTTACACAAGTGGATATCCGTACGACAAAAGAGATTAAACTATACTCCAAAGATGCTGATATCTTGACCACTCATCCTGCTGGCTCTTATGCGTTGGAGAAAGATGATAAAGGACAGCTGACTTTGAAGATTACAAATCCGAAAGACTTCTGGAGTGTGTCCAAGTATTTGGTAATCCAAGTAAAATAACACTGTTATAAGATTGATACAGAACGGACGCAGGTTATTGGAATTGATAATCTGCGTCTATTTTTATATATACCTTTCCTTTAAGTTATGGCATCTCAATATAAAAACCTCTTTTTTGATCTGGACGATACGCTTTGGGCATTTTCCCTTAATGCACGTGATACATTCGAAGAAATGTATCACAAGTATGACTATGGTCGTTTCTTTCGCTCTTTCCTGCATTTCTATACTCTTTATCAGCATCGTAATACAGAACTCTGGGAAGAATACGGTAGAGGGCAGGTCAGTAAGGAAGAGTTGAACCGCCAGCGTTTCCTATATCCTCTGGAGGCAGTAGGGGCGAGGGATGTTGCTTTGGCTGAGGCTTTTTCTGATGATTTCTTTTCGGTCATTCCCACAAAAAATCGGCTGATGCCGCATGCTTATGAGGTGCTGGAATATTTGGCGGGGAAATATAACCTCTATATCCTTTCCAATGGTTTCCAAGAACTGCAATGTCATAAGATGCGTTCGGCAGGTATCGACCGCTTTTTTAAGAAGATTGTTCTCTCTGATGACATCGGTATCTTGAAGCCCTGGCCCGAAATCTTTCATTTTGCACTTTCTGCCACACAATCCGAGGTGCATGATTCTTTGATGATAGGCGATAGTTGGGAAAATGATGTGATAGGAGCCAAAGGAGTGGGTATGCACCAAGTGTTTTATAATGTAACCGGGAAGGAAGAACTGCCTTTTCAACCGACTTATCATATCAGTAATCTGAAAGAATTGATGCAGATTTTGTGACATTGAAATTTTTAATTGTACTTTTGTCTGCAGAAACGTATATTATACAGCTATGGACACAATCTTACCTTTCGCTCTACTTTGTTTTACCTCCTTCTTTACGTTGACAAACCCTCTCGGCACCATGCCGGTGTTTTTGACCATGACGCATGGAATGACGGACCGTGAACGGCAGTCGGTAGTATCGCGCGCCACTTTGGTTGCCTTTATTACGATTATGGTCTTTACGTTTGCGGGACAGTTCCTCTTTAAGTTCTTCGGTATCTCTACCAATGGTTTCCGTATTGCCGGTGGAGTTATTATCTTTAAGATTGGCTTCGATATGCTGCAAGCCCGTTATACTCCAATGAAGCTGAAAGACGAGGAAATCAAGACTTATGCCGATGATATTTCCATTACTCCTCTTGGAATTCCGATGCTTTGTGGTCCCGGTGCCATAGCCAATGCCATTGTGCTGATGCAGGATGCCCACACCATTCAGATGAAAGGAGTTCTTATAGGAATGATTGCCTTTATTTATCTGATTACCTTTTTCATATTGCGTGCTTCCACGCGGTTGGTCAAAATTTTGGGTGAGACGGGAAACAATGTGATGATGCGCCTAATGGGACTTATCCTGATGGTTATTGCCGTTGAGTGTTTTGTCAGCGGAGTGAAACCTATATTGGTGGATATATTGAAAGAAGGAGGCATACCATCACTGGCACACCTCCTCTAAACACTTTATTTATAAAAACACATTGGGAAAATTCCCAAGTTTCTTTAGGCTACTATTGATTAATAGCCTGGATTTTGTTCTATGTTCGGATTGGCATTGATTTCACCGACGGGAATCAACGGGAGCGCTTTCTTGGAGTCGCGGTTGAATGTACGCGCTTCTTCGCTCAATACGTCGTGCCATCCTCTGTCATTAACGTCCGTGTAGCGTGTAACGGTTTCACCTCGGCGCATAACATCGAAGTAGCGCTGTCCTTCACCTACAAGTTCCTTGCGGCGTTCGATGTAGATGCGGTCTAATGTGATGTTTCCGCTGGTTACTTGTTTGCTTTCATCCGTTGTGCGGTTGGAGATGATATCGTTCAGCAAGTTGGCAGCCTTGTTCTTGTCTCCGGCTTGGAAAGCTGCTTCTGCTGCTGACAAGTAAACTTCTGACAAGCGCAGCAATGGGACATTGGAGTAACGTACATCTCCGTTTACAGCAGGCATTTTGTTGATGTAAACTTTACGTTTGTCAAATCCTCCTGCTGCCGCTGCCAATAATATGTCGTTACGGATGTCTGCCGGGTCGGATGTAAGCATGTCAGAGAAGTCTTTTGTGACAATTACATCTCCATATCCGGGAGAAGCGCCAGCCTTGTCTGCATATAAGTAGGCAATACCTTCACGGTCTGTCCAGTCAGTATTGTTGTTGATGGAAATCTCGAACATGATTTCTTTTGAATGATTGGCATCACTTTTGCTCCATGCAGCAACATATTCTGACGGTTCCCAAAGTTTGTAAGACGAGTTTGATATGATGTCTTCAGCTACGGATAAAGCCTTGCTCCATTCGCCTTTTGTCATATATACACGTACCTGCAAGGCTTTGGCAGCCCAAAGGTTGACATAACCCACTTCATTGGTTTTGGGCAGTGCATTTGAGTTGATTGCATCTGTCAAATCCTTTTCAATAGCCTCATAACATTGGGCTACCGTGCTGCGGCTTGGCTTTTCTGTCGATTCCAGCGGGGAGGTAGCGATGGGCACACCGGGTGAGCTGCCTTGATCTACCGTATAAGGTTTACCGTAGATACGTGTAAGGTCAAACAGTGCCATGGCGCGCAGAACTTTTGCTTCTGCATCATATTGGTCAATAGTGGCTTTTGCCTCTGCCGCGTCGGTCAGGTTGCCACTTTCTGCTGCCTGAATCAGACGGTTGGCGCGTGCTATGACTACATAAGGCATCTGCCATACGGCTGTTGAGGTGGTGAAATTGTCGGCAGTTGTATATTCCATATAGTAGTAGAAGTTTGCTCTTCCACTTCCACCGTTATATTCATATTGGATATCTTCCCCTCTCATGTCACCGTATACGAACATGAGGCGTCCATAATAATTAATCAGGCTACTGTTACCTTTAACGGCAGCATAAAGTCCCGTCCGCACATTGGCCAAATCATCGCTGTTCTTGATTGCGGTTTCAGCATCTATTCCGTCTGCGGGTGACTGATCCAGCCAACTGTTGAGGCATGATGAAGTGCTGACTGCCATAGCTGCGCAAAGCGTTGCTGTGTATAATGTCTTTAATATTTTCATTTTCGTATCTTTATTAGTTAGAAATTCAATTCTATTCCGAATGTATATGTTCTCAATGCCGGAGTCTCAAATGTGCATAGTCCGTCTACACGCATTTCCGGATCTACAAATAAGTCTTTAGATTTCCATGTAAGCAGGTTGGACCCCGAGAAGTAAATTCTTGCCTTGCTAAGTCCAAGCTTGTTGATATAGTTTTGCGGAATGCTTACACCTAATGTGAGGTTCTTCAGACGTAGATAATCAGTAGGCATCAGCCAGCGTGAAGACAGTGAAGCTACGCTTCCATATTCAAATTTAGGCAATGTGGCATTCGTGTCGCCCGGGCCGGTCCACATCTTTGAGATGTCGTAGTATGTCGGTACGGCACCACCGTATAGATGTGAACCGCCATTGGAGTGCTGCCAAGTGGAGTAGTCAAAAGCATCACCACCCAATGAATAAGTGAAAGTGAAGCCCAAGTCGATAAACTTCCATTTGAGGTTGTTGGTAAGACCACCTTCTATACTAGCCTGATGCCTGCCTACAATAGTTTTGTTGGCTTCAGAGATATTTGTAGTTGTCTTGCGGGCATTCTCTGTTCCGTCATTCAGATAGAACATTTCTTTACCGGTCTCGGCGTCGACTCCGGCGTATTCATAAACATAGTATGAATAGTAAGGTTCGCCTACACGGTGAATCAGCGGTCCTGATACGATTTCATTCTGCTGGCCATCCAATTTGGTCAGTTTGTTGCTGTTGTGTGCCATGTTCAGAGAAGTGGTCCACGTGAAATCCTTGTTTCTGAAATTGGTTGATGTAATGGTCAACTCAAAACCGGAGTTCTTCAGTGAACCGATGTTTTGCGGGGTGGTATACCCATAATTGCCATCATAATATCCGCCGACTTGTGATACGGGGAGGTCATATATAAGGTCGCTGGTTTTACGCTGATAGTAGTCGAATGTTACAGAGATACGGTCGATGAATGAAAGGTCGAGACCGATATTCCATGTTTTGTTCTTTTCCCATTTCAGGTCCGGGTTTGCAATTCCGACGATGGACATTCCTGACTGTCCATTGTATATGATTCCGTATTTATAAAGATTCATATAAGCGTAATAGTCTGATGGTTGCGTTCCGTTTACACCGTATGACACACGGAGCTTTCCATCTGTCAATACATTCTTGACAGGATTCAGGAAACTTTCGTCTATGAATCTCCATGCTCCGGAAACCGACCAGAAACTTCCCCAACGGTTTTCTCTTGCCAGACGTGAACTTCCGTCGGTACGATAGCTGAGACCGAGATAATATCTGTCTGCGTAGTTATAATTGGCACGTCCGAGGAACGAAGTCATGCGATAGCTCTGTCTGTTGGTTTCGGCACTTGTTGAACCGGCATTTGTCAATTCGTACAAATCACCCGGATAGTCTTGGCCTGCCATGTAGTTGAAAGCATATTCCGTATCTTGTGTTTCAAAACCAAGCAGGGCGTCAATATTGTGCAGACCGAAAGAGTTGATGTAAGAGAGCTGGGTTTGTGTATTCAGCTGGTCATTACGATTGACGATACGCTGCATGACACCACCGGGGGCACCATTGTTTGAGTGTCTGTCCCAAAGAACGTCATTGGTTCCTTGTGCGTAATCATAAGCAATCTTTTCACTTAAATTCAACTTGTCCCAAATATTGTAGGTCAACTTGATTGTATTGAATGCCTTCATCAGGGTATAAACGTCAGAGCTGTGTTCTCTTTCATACAAAGGATTGACTCCAAATACGCCGCAACCATTGTTTAATGTGCCGTCTTCATTATAAGGGGTTGATGAGGGGCTTTGGAAGAATGCGTAATTGGCCACAGGTCCATCATAGGAGGTAGCTTCATTAGTTTTGTTTTGTCTTACTTTTGAGAATTGGCTTGTAACCTGAACTTCAAAGTCTCCAAACTTATGAGTGAGGTTTGCATTACCAGTGAAACGTTCCAGACCTTGTTTGTAAATGATACCTTCCTGATTGGTATAAGCAGCTGAGGTGTAGAACTTGGTACGGTCGTTACCGCCAGATACGCTCAACTGGTAGTTCTGATGAGAACCGTTACGGAAAAGCAGGTCTTTCCAATCCGTCCATCCGGTCGAGGGTTTTGAAGCAAAATCCTCGATGTTCTGGTCTGCAAAAGTTGCGGCATCTGCATCGGACATGTTTCCGGTGTATAACCCGTAATTCTTGAGACCGGTCCATAAGAGTTCGCGGCGCGAGTCACCGTCGAGCATAGGACGATAATCTATTGCCATGTTTGAGAAACCCCAGTCGGAACGGAAACTTACATTTGTTTTGCCTTGTTTTCCGCTTTTCGTCGTAATGACCACAACACCGTTAGCAGCACGCGAGCCGTAAAGAGAGGCAGCAGCCGCATCTTTGATAACTGTGATAGACTCGATGTCATTGGTATTGAGTGAAGACAAAATATCAGTTCCTGCATCACTATAAGTGAACTCGGATAAGTCTCCACTTGTGACCGGTGTTCCGTCAATAACATAAAGCGGATTGTTTCCGGCATTGATGGAACCCATACCACGTACACGGATACTGCTTACAGAACCCGGATTACTTGAACTTGAGCCAAAAGTAACACCAGCGACATTACCAGAAAGTTTGTCGGCAACAGAAAGAACAGGTACATCTTCCAAGGTGGAAGTGTTTACAGTAGAAGCAGCTCCGGTAAACGATGCTTTCTTAAATGTACCGTAACCGGTAACTACAACCTCTTCAAGCAGCTCAGAATCGGATTTCAAAATTACCTTTACATGAGGTTTAATCGTTACTTCTTGGGTTTGCATACCAACAAACGAAATCACCAGAGTTTTCGCGGAACTACAATATGTCTATATTGTTGATAATAAGCAATACAAAATAAACAAAAAGAGCTCCTGAAATAAAGTATTCCTCTAGAGAAGATACTCTATACATATCCACTGTAAATGACAATCTACTTATATGATACTATTTGTAATGGTAATATCCTGATTTGAAGGTGTTTAATTCTGTACTGATGTGCTATAATCATAACGTTAGGATCTTTTTTCTCAAAAACTAGAAGGGCTTTGTCAATATCTATCATTTAGTTGCTTTTTGTCAATTATTTACTCGTGTTGTTTATTCCATCTATGAGAATGTAAACCCTTATGTAAAATACTATTGAATTTATAATGGTTACATAAATACTATCCTACCTATTTATCCATTTTATGCATAGAACACCATGTAATTGTCTCTATCTTATAAATGGAGATTATTCCAAATACAAAGTAATTGGAGTAAAGAATTCTATAGCTATGAAAAACTACTGTTTGGAGCATGTCAAAAACGTAATGAGGAAGTCTTCTTGTAAGAGAATATAGTCTACATAGAATAACGAAGACTGAGTGGATATATTTTTTATTATAATTCAGGGGAATAAAGAATGTACTTTTGTAATCCGCACTGGCTCTCGTGTCGTGCAGACAATTCAGGTTTGCTGTTTATTGAAGAGAGGATATTTCTATCGTTTCAGCTCTTCTCCATAAAGTCTACGCAGTATGATACGTGCCGGTACACTTTTAATCTCTCCATTGGGCAAGCCTTGTATAATGCATTCATTGCGCAATGCTTTTTCTTCAAGCATACGACGTTCGGCTAATGCCAAACCGAAATGTAACTTTTCGCTTAGTTCTTTTCGTTCATTCTCTGACATAACTTTGTATTTTATTAAATCGTTCAATGTGATGTATATGCATTTCCATTCCTCGTCCACCTTCAGCAACAATTATACGGGGTGTTTCGCTATTATCTGCCAATAGCCAATAGTCCACACAAGGCATATAAATATTGAAAAAGTTATCAATGCCTGCTTGATAACGCCGGAGCACAACCTCTTTGGGAATGTCGTGTCCACCATTACGTACACGTTGGGCTACACGCTGAATAGCCAAGTCGGGCGAACTCAGCCAGAAATATATTAAATTAACTTTATATCCTTGTTCTTGTGCACGATGGACAAGGCGAGTGTAAGATCTTGTGGCAAGTGTGGTTTCTATAGAAAAGTTTTGTTGATTTTTCAGCAATTCATTGATTCTTTGCAACATCAACCGTCCGGCTTCAATGGCCATACTTTCGGGATTAAAAGGAGATAATCCACGAGCTATTTCATCCGCATTGACAAACTCCTTGCATTCCAAAACATCCGGCAACACAGTATAAGATGCCGTAGTCTTACCAGCACCATTACAACCACTAATGATGTAGAGTTGTTTTTTAGAATCCATATTCATGCATTTATCTAATTGCAAACATACGATATTTTTATAAGATTATGGATAATTGATAGTTATTGTTTTTTAAAAGTTGATTGTTGTTGCGAGAGTCTAGAATAAAAAAAGAGGTTGTGTCACAAAAGACACAACCTCTTCAAAAACACTTTATTTATAAAATCCGATTTTATAATCGAATTGCGTTATTTACAAGTTCCAACGATTTACCTCGGTAAAGTACTTGACCAATCATTTTGTTCAACTCCAAAACCTGCATTTATTTCTGCACTTGGAATGGGGAATACCAAATTGGAGATTTTGTAGTTAGTATAAGTGAATGATACAGTAGGGGCTTTAGCAGCATATACCTCTGCATTTTCGTCCCAACGTCTTAAGTCATACAAACGTAAACCTTCTTGAAATAATTCTCGCGCACGTTCGTCCTTAAGGAATTTCATTAAGCCATCAGATGTAGCAGGCAAATCAGATACAGATGTAATATCTGCATTACGCTTAGCTACTGTTAGCAGGGCATTTTGTGCTTTGGTTAAACTGCCGTTTGAACCTTTTAAGTTTGCTTCTGCGATTATTAGAAACATTTCAGGAGCATTCACAATATAATTGGTTCCATAAGCAGGGTTACCAGAATCATAATGTGAAAATTTACCAGCTTTGAATATAGGCACAGTTGGAGAAGATTTAGCATCCCATTCGAAGATACTTGTACGACAATCGTTTTTACCATAAAGGGCTTGCAATTTAGGACTCGGACTATAGTTGTAACTAGACCACAATGTACCGCACGAATTAGCCGACCAGTTGTCTGTTTGGGTAATGGCTAATGCAAACATACTTTCAGTGTTGGATGCCTCGTTATTATACAATGCCTTGTATTTAGCGGTACCATAGGTTAATTCGGCAATTCCTTTTTCGTCAAGAGCAATTTGTGCATATTGCATTGCCTTGTCCCAATCTTCCAAATACAAATGTGTACGTGCCAACAAACCATATACAGCAGCTTTATTGAAAAATACCAAGGATTGCCTATCACCCCCAGCGGCATCAAAGTGCATTATTGCCAAGTTGAAATCCGATACAATAGCTTCATAACTTTGTCCAACTGTCGAACGGCTAACCTGAGAAAGAGCTTCAATAGGTTTGTCTATCAATACGATGCCGGGAGCAGATGAATGGTCAGTACCATTCACTTTTACTTGATGAGCATAGACATTGACTAACATTAATTGTGCATACCCACGCAAAGCATAGGCTTCAGCCATACAGCGATCTAGTTCAGACTTTTCTTCTGCTGCGACATTTTCGTAAAGAGCTTTAGAAGCCTCAATAACACGGGCTGCATTATCAGCAGTCTTGTAACCATATTCCCAAATTGCTTTCAGGTAGGTGTCTGTATCTGTATAAGTATAAGTGTATATACCATCAAAGTGTCCGGTTTTACCATTCCAATAACTTATATCAGTTGGAATATCACCGATATTGATTGCATAATTTCCGGCAAAATAGTAATAGAACAAATCATAGTAAGTACCATTAAGTGCCGTCGAGATATTGTCAACCGTAGACAATCCCGTTTCCACATCAATGCCTTTGTAGTAGTTGGTTTCTAGGAAACTATTTCCGCATCCTGAAATACCAGCTCCTAAGGCTAATATGATGAATGTCTTTAATATATTCTTTTTCATACTCATATATTGCTTTTAATTACTGTTATACTATCTTTTAGAAGGTGAGCTGAATACCTCCGATGAAGGTACACGTAGCAGGATATTGCCATGCAATGACACCATTAGCAGAAGTCTCTGGATTATATCCTACAAAATCACTTGCTGTAAATGTATAGAGATTATCTACTGATACATAGGCGCGTAGCTTCTGGATAAATGCTTTTTGCGTCCATGTCTTAGGTAGTGTATATCCCAATGTAACATTACTGATACGCAGGTAGTTGCCACTATAAAGATAACGGGAAGATGTAGCTGTAGCGTTATTGGGATCACGGTAAATATATTGAGGATATTTAGCGTTCTTATTCTCAGGCGTCCATGAGTTAAGGGCTACATCCTCAAGCGGTGTACGGAATGCCATACCAAAGCCGGTAAAAGCAGCTCCTGAATTATAGACTTTTCCTCCTAAACGGTAATTGAAGTTAAGGTTGAAATCAACTCCTTTCCATGTAAGATTGGTTCCAAAGCCTCCCAATACCTTGGGGTCGGCATCCCCTACGTATCGTTTGGCAGCTGCATTGTAATCAGATGTAGTTTCGTCACCTTCTTTATTAAGGTACCATAATGGTTTACCGGTCTCATGATCTATACCTACATATTCTTTCATGTAGAACTGGCTGTAAGGATGTCCTTGTTCAATGATTTGATATGTATATTCTAGAGGGTCATCAGTAGATAGCTTTATTACTTCGTTCTTGTTCCATGTCAGATTGGCGAAGAAGTTCCAATTTAAATCATTATTTTGAATGATGGAAGTATTTATCGAGAACTCAATACCCCGATTACGGATAGAACCGATATTCTGATAAGTTTTTGAGATACCGGTAGTCATAGACAAAGGTATTTCAAACAAGGCATCAGAAGTTTCTTCGTTATAGAAATCGAAGGTCAAATGAATACGTTGCAGGAATGAAAGGTCAAAACCAATATCAAATTTCTTAGAAACCTCCCATGTCAATTCAGGATTAGGGATACTTGTCGGTCTCATACCGGGCATTTGATTGTAATTGTATCCTGATGAATAAAATCCACGGGCAGCATACCAGCTAATATCCTGATTACCTACTGTACCATAAGACGCACGAAGCGTAGCATTTGTTATGATTTCGTTTTCACTCAGGAACTCTTCCCCCGAAATACGCCATTTACCACCTACTGACCAAAAATTACCCCAACGATTGTCTGTACCGAATACAGATGAACCGTCACGGCGGAAAGAACCAGAAAGATAATATTTATCAGCATAGGAATAGTGCACATCCGCGAAATAAGACGCTAAACGCGCCTCTTGCTTGTAATACTCATTTCCCTGGTCAGTACCAGCAGTTGTAAGGTCACGCATACCAGAAGCAGCAAACGGAAAATCAGATTTAGCATAATATTCATAGAAATAACTCTTCTTTTGCATTTCTTGACCCAACATCAGGCTAATATCATGTTTGTCGGCAAATTTATAATTCCAACCAATAATATTATTCCAAGTAACAACCGTACTCTTTGAA
The DNA here is from genome assembly GCF_003603495.1 of Bacteroides sp. AM41-16. Lineage (NCBI taxonomy): Bacteria > Pseudomonadati > Bacteroidota > Bacteroidia > Bacteroidales > Bacteroidaceae > Bacteroides > Bacteroides sp. AM41-16. The sequence continues at coordinate 22,123 of NZ_QTNE01000031.1, forward strand.
TTATATTGCTGTCCTAAGCCATTATAATCTTGAGCTTGCGGGTTATAAAGTGCACTCCAATATTGATATTGACGCAGTTCATTGATATTTACTCCTAATGTTGTTTTTGCATAGATTCCCTTACCAAAATCTATTTGGAAATAAGGATTCAAATTCACCATTTGAGTATTACTTTGATTTAACTCACCGGTCTTCTCATCCATTAATGCTAATGGATTATAATTATTGATATTAGCATAATTGCCTTCTGAGTCGTAAAAAGGGTCCATAGGAGTTTGGCTGGAAACAGCTGCTGTAAGAGGGCTACTCATAGAACCGGCTGTGGATAAGGAAAAACCGTTTTGTGTAGTATAGCTATATGATGAATTCACCCCCAAAGTAGCCCATTTAAATTTTGTATCCAAATTGAGGCGTCCAGAAAAACGTTCTAAATCAGATCCAATGATTAGGCCTTCTGTGTTCAAATAGCCTAAACCGACATAATAACCAGTGGAACCGGTACGTCCTTGCATATTCAAATTGTAATCTTGATAATAACCTTTACGAGAGATAGCATCCATCCAGTCGTAGGAAGATTTACGATCCCAGCCAAAGTAATCATCTGCCAAGTAATTGTAATTTTCCTGCCAATCTCCTCCTTGTGCTGCAGTGTAGCCATCAGTGAAAAGTTTCATAGTTTGCTGTGCATTAGCAAAATCCATATTGTTATTGGCAGTAGTAACAAATCCTTGTTTAATATCGAGGTTAATGTTGAATTTGCCTTCCGCACCTTTTTTAGTGGTAACAACAATTACTCCATTAGCGGCGCGTGAACCATAGATAGCAGTAGCCGCTGCATCCTTCAATACCGTAATACTTTCGATATCAGCAGGATTAAGCGAAGACATCGGATCTATTGTATTATTTGTAGAGTAAGTAAGTGAATTATCATCGGTATCAGAATCAACCGGCATACCGTCAATAACATAGAGTGGCTGAGTCCCTGAATTGAGTGAACCCCGACCACGTACATAGATAGATCCCCATATACCTGGCATACTAGTTGAATTGTTCATCTGGATACCAGGTACTGCACCTTCCAATGCTTTTACGAAATTAGCATCAGTTTTTTTAGCAAGGACATCCTTGCCTACAACTGCTGCTGCTCCGGTAAACGATGCCTTTCGTTGTACCCCATAGCCAGTAACCACCACTTCGTCTAGAACTTCAGTATCGGGCTTCATTGATACTTTCATATTTGCCCTAATACTTACTTCTTGAGTTTTCATACCAATGTACGAAATCACCAGAGTTTTCGCGGAACTACAATGTGTATAATATATTGATAATAAAGAATATACAATAAGTCAAAGAATTGGCTAAAACAAGGAATACTCTTTTCAAAGCTGTCCTATATGGGTCTACAATAAACAAAACCTTACTTATGTGATACCATTAATAAATGTAATATTTTGATTAATAGCTGTTTGAGTATCAATTAATGTACTACGGTTGTAAAATTAGTATTCCTCTTTTTAAAAGAATGGGTAATTATGTCAATATCTATTATTTGTTTATTTTTCGTTGAATATTTACTTGTATTACTTATTTCATCCATAAGAATATTGCATTTCATGTAAATACTATTTCAAATTACAGAATAACCATTCCCATTTCAGATAGAGATAAATATTAGTTTATTCCTATTTCAAATATAGGAAATCTGTGTTTGCTGTATAAAAAACTAATGAACTTATGAGATCATTTCTAAAGGAGCTTAATAAATTACTTTATAGTTTCTTGTGTAAAAGTTCAAGGAGAAATTCATTTTATACAAATTATCGTCTCTAATTGGTATTATCGTAATGTGCATTACGATAATAGTGGACTTGGTGTAAAATGATAAGGTATATTATGAAATTCTATAGTCGAAAAAAGAATTGGCAGTTTTAAAGAATATAGCAGAACAGTCTCAAGAAGAATCGTAAATGACGGTTTTAGGCGTATCGGTAAGACCTCACTTTTATTGAAGCCAACGGATGGAAGACCGGCATTGTATTTTTTCATTTTACGAATAGGTAAAAATTGAACACAATAATGAACGGATAGATTGGGGGATATTGAAGAAAAAAGGAGAATATTTTCTCACAATCAACAAAGAATGGGAAAACTGCTCTGTTTCTTATAAAGGGTTTTTTTTGGAAGATATGTAATCTTGAAATAACACTTCCCCTGAAGTCTTTTGTAGGATTAAGAGAAGAAAAGCCACCCATTTCACAATGAGTGGCTTCTCAAAAACACTTTATTATGAAATTCCGGTATGTTCAACCGGATGAATCATCATAATTGCCGCATTATTATTGTTGGGGTAATGCAACTTGATTAGTCTGCACAGATAGCGCTTCTGTGTCATTTTTCCGTATAACATGTCCTTTGAAGTATTAATTCTGGTCACTCGGAGAAAGCTGAGAATTATTCTCTATTTCAGAGAGAGGTAATTGGTAAAGGAACGGCCTGTCTTCTTGGTTATAACGGAACTTACCGGCAGAGAAGTGATTATTATTTTCTGCGCCCCAAGTTTCATCTGTACGATCTACAGGAATATTCAAACGACGATTATCAATATATTCCAAACCTTCACCCCAGAACTCTACACGTTTCTGATAAATGATTTCCTCTATCAGGTCAGCCTTGTTCGTGAAAGTGTAATTATAATCGGGCTGGCGAGTCTTCATAAAGCTATTCAGTTCAGTCACTGCTTCTACAGAACCCTTGTGAGCCAAAGCTTCCATTTTTATCATGTAAGCTTCTTCTGAACGCAGGTAAATATAATCTCCCAGCTCCCATCCGCTGAACACACCGGCCTTGATGTTATCACGACCTGTACCGATAAATTTTACAGCTTGGTATTCCACGGCAACTGGAGACTGAGTGTCACGAATCAATGTTATACGATTACCGGAAGCATCTGTTACACCAGTAGAGCGGTCGCAGCAGAACCATTGCAGACGGATATCAGTATCCGCGATACGGTCTACTAATGGCTTAAAGGCAGCGCGCCATACACCGATGCCGGCATAACCATCGCCATAAGTATCCATCTGCGAGAAGAAAGACATATAAGTTGTACTATTGTCTGCTGTAACATCGCTACCGAATACTACATCCGGCAAGCTGATATTACTGAATCCCTGGAGTATCTGGTCTTCACTCTGCAATATAGGGAAATTATCAATCACCACTTGCGCATACTTTATCGCCTCATCCCATTCATGGATAACCATGTTCGCACGAGCCAAATGCATAGCTACCACGCAGCCATCCATATCAGTGGGTGAGGAAGTACGCGTCATATCCAAATCTTTGAACAAGTCGAAAGCAGTAGTAAGGTCACTCTTGATTTGTTCATAGATTTGGGCTACAGTAGCACGTGGCTGGTCACCTTCTGTATCCTCTGTAATAAGCGGTACACACGGAAACTGGGAGAAGTCATATTTCTCTCCACGGCCCCATTTCGTTCCATCCGCACCGGTATAGTAGGAATGCTGATATAAGTAAGTCAGTTGTAAGTAGGCATAGCCACGGAAACCAAGGGCAATGGCACGATATTTCAAATTGGCGGGATCTTCACTGCTGGGGTCAATCAGCTTGAGGATATTGTTGGCATTGGCTATGACGCGATAGTACTCTTTCCAACGGTTGTTGGTCGGAGTATAGTTCTGTTGCCAGTAATCCAGCAAATAATGATACATACTCATGGCGAAACGTCCGGTCATAATCATATCGTTGCCCATCAGCGATGTTAAGTAATCAAAACTCTTTTGACCGAAATAGTTGTGACTCATATTGACGTCAACATACTGTTGCATATCAGTATACATACCTGCCACAGCAGCTGAAAAAGCCTTATCAGGATCTTCCTGAGCCACATTGCCCAGTTGGTCTTCAGTCAAATAAGCGGTAACATCAGCATCTTCAATGCAAGATGTAAGCAGGCCCCCAACAAGAAGCACCTGCATCATATATTTCATTATCTTCATATACAATTTTATTTTTTAGTTTAGAATGTAAGGTTGATACCTCCGGAAATCACACGCATCGGAGAATAGCCTCCATATTCATCATCAGAACCAGCCATTGCCACACGAGGGTCAAATCCCTGACGTTTGGACCACAAGCCGAGATTATCTGCCGTAGCATAGATACGCAGTTTCTCAACACCCAATTTCTGCATCAGGTTCTTCGGCAATGTGTAGCCCAAAGTGATGTTACGGATGCTGAAGTAGCTGGCCTTTATCAGATTGAGGTCTGATTGCTGAGTGAAAGAGTTGGAAGCATTGTCAGCATTCCAAATAGGAAGTGAACCTTGACCGGTCTCAGGGTTGAATGTTTTCCACATATCCTTATTATGACCTACGTAGAATGAAGAGCTCATGCCGGACAGATAAGAATAGTCATAAGCATAGCCACCAATTTGGAAAGCCGTTGCTATAGAAAGGTCGATTCCCTTGTAAGAGAAAGTAGTGCTCAAACCACCGTTGAAATCGGGCAGTGCAGATTTTCCAATGAAGTAGCGGGTTGCGTCTGCATAAGTGGTGGTGGTAGTACGGCCTGTCACTTCCCCTTTCTCGTTTGTCTCATCCATGTACCACATGGCATTTCCTTTTTCGTCCATGCCGGCATACATATAAGTATAGTATTCAAAGCGGCTCTTACCTTCGCGCAGGTTGAACGGACCGGAAGTGATACCATTTTCACGGTTTTCTTCGGGCAGTGTCACGATGCGGTTCTTGTAGTGAGATCCCACGAGCGATACCGTCCACTTTAGGTCGGGCTGATTGAAAATATCCACATTCACTTCAAACTCTATACCAGTGTTTTTCATCGCACCCAGGTTTTCCCAATTATACGGACGTCCGGCTGTAGAGTAAGCTACAGGGCGCTTGAAGAGCATATCGTCTGTACGACGATAAAAATATTCGAATGAACCGTATACTCTGTCGAATAGACGGAAATCTACTCCCACGTCAAAAGTCTTCTGCTTTTCCCAAGTCAAGTCCGGATTACCGTAGAATTCCGGTGAATAACCCAACTCTGAACCATTCCAAGTAACTGTGTATTGGTCTTGATAAGGCGTGTACACATAGGCATAGTCATACTCCGAAAGGATGCTTTCATTACCTTGGGTACCATAAGACGCACGCAGTTTCAAGTCGTTCAACCAAGAGTTTGTACCCTCCATGAATGCTTCGTTGGAAATACGCCAAGCGGCACCTACCGACCAGAAATTACCCCAGCGGTCCAAGAAGCGGGAAGTACCGTCGCGACGGAAGGCTGCAGAAAGATAATATTTGTTGCTATAGTCGTAGTCTGCCATACCGAAATACCCCTCGATGTTATGGTTTGCCGTGTAGCTGTTAATGTATTGCATTTGTCCACCGTTGTCCAGTTCCGGATTGTTCGGATTAAAGAAATTGGTCTTCTGTCCTGCTAAATACTGATATTCATACTTATAGTACTCGTGACCTATCTTGGCCGACAAGTGGTGGTTATCGCCAAAAACATTGCTGTAGGCCAGAATCTGGTTGAAGTTGGTAGTCGTAGTGTTGTAGCTTCCTTTTGTACCACGACCACCGAAAGACTGTCCGTCACCGATGAGCGGAGTGTAGAATACTGTCTGGCTACTGTTCGTGAAATCATAACTGTAGTTTGCTGTAAACTTGAAATTCTTCAAGAACGAGATTTCCAGATACGAGCGTGAAGTCAGATTATTGTACACAGTTTCACGAATATCCTCTTTCATATTGGCTATCACATTCTGGTTAGTAGCCGTAGGACGTTTAGATGTACCGTCTGTCTCACCGTTTCCGGCATCATACATAGGACTTCCGTCCTCATAATATTTCATATTACCTTCTGCATCATAGGCATGAACCGGGAAGATGGGAGCCCAAGAGCGTGCCACCTCAAAAGGATTGGAGGCAGCTCCGGCATTCTCTTGTACACCATTCTGAGTTGCTTTGGAATAGCCTACATTGGTACCTACCTTCAACCAGGATTTCAACTGAGAGTTAACGTTGGCACGAGCCGTAAAGCGCTCATAAGAAGAACCTAGCACATAAGAGTCATTGTCCAGAAAGCCCATAGATACATAGTAATCTGTGCGGTCATTACCACCCGATGCAGATACATTGTACTCTTGACGGAAGGCATTGTCGAACAAGGCATCGGCAAACGAATCATTATAACGCGGACGTGCATTGGGATTAAGTTTCCCATCGGGGGTTACCAGATACTCTCCCTGCGGGATGATGTAAGCATTGTAATTACCCAGTTCGCCCAGCAAATCCTGGCTGGCTGCCAAGTTAGATTCTTCAATGGAGTTTCCGGCTGCCCAATAGGTGTTACGAAGACCATACCAAGACAAACGGTAGAACTCTCCCGGATCAGTAGCCATATCATAGTCCTTGTACGCACGCTGTGCCACCCCCCAGGAGCCGTTAAAGTTGATGGCCACCTTGTCTTTGCGTCCGGTCTTGGTAGTAATCATGACCACACCACCTGCTGCACGGGAACCATACAAAGAGTTGGATACAGCATCTTTCGACACGTTCACTGAAGCAATGTCTGTAGGGTTGATGTCCGACAACTTGCCGTTGAAGGGCACACCATCTACTACGATCAGTGCATTGTTGCTGGCCGAAATAGAACCGATACCGCGTAATACGATATTGGCATCTTGTCCCGGCTGGCCGGAAGAACTTACAACTTGCAAACCAGCCACAGCTCCTTCTAGTGCATTGGACACGGATGTAGCTTGTGAATTACTGATAATCTCATTCTTTACACTGCTGATAGAACCCACCAAATCTTGTTTACGTTTAGTGCCATAAGCCACTACTGTTACTTCATCAAGTATCTCTGTATCAGGAATCATAACCACTTTTACGCTCGGTTTGATTACCACTTCTTGAGTCTTCATACCGATGTACGAAATCACCAGAGTTTTCGCGGAACTACAATAAGTGTATATTGCTAAAAAACAATTGTTTACGTTTGCTATAGAACAGAGTTTATTCTATTGTATATTATCTATAAAGGTATATGGCAAAGGGAGGTAAGTGGCTCGAAGTACCCATTTCATACCGTTTTGAATAATTAAAAGCTGATAATGAGCGCGTTATTGTAACATTTCATTCTACTCTTTTAATTGGTGATGTACTAATTAACCCAATAAATGTTTTTTATTCAAGAATAACGATAGATTATATAGAGGAATTTATCTTGAAAGATAAATTTTATCCATAAAAGTTCCAAAATATTTTTTTGTTGAGAAATATTTGCTTTACATATGTTATTTATAATTGATGAATATATAATATATACGGCAAGATTCAATTATAATTGAAATATTTTATATCTTTGTATATAAACTAAATCATGTTTGAATATGAAAAATTATATCTCCCGCCCTTTATACATAAGGAGAATTGAACCGTTTATTGATAAAAGTATAATAAAAGTAATAACCGGCCAACGTAGGATAGGTAAAAGCTACATTCTTTTGCAGATATCAGATATCATAAAGAAAAACATACCGGAAGCCAATATCATTTTTGTAGATAAAGAGCAACTTGCCTTCACGGAAATTAGGAACTACATGGATCTTTATCAATATGTTTTAAAGAAGGTTACTGGGCATAATCATAACTATCTTTTTGTAGATGAAATCCAAGAGATTGAAGAATTCCAATTGTGTCTGCGGAGTTTATTGAACGAAAATAAATGCGATATCTATTGCACCGGAAGTAATGCTAAAATGCTGTCCAGTGAACTTGCTACTCAATTGGCAGGAAGATATATAGAATTTCCCATTCATTCACTTAGCTACGGGGAATTCTTAACTTTCAATCAATGTCAAGATTCCACCGAAAGTTTAAAACTCTATCTTACATTCGGAGGTATGCCATACATTCATAATCTAACAATGGACAAGAATGTCATATTCGAGTATTTGAGAAATGTTTACTCTACTATCCTACTAAAAGATGTGGTTGCACGTGAATCAATCCGGAATGTCTCTTTTTTGGAAAATCTCGTAGCTTATCTGATAGATAATACCGGTTCTCTTTTTTCTGCCCAGAATATTAGTAAATATTTAAAGTCGCAACACGTCAACATTCCTACGCAGACAATTCTGAACTATCTAAAGGCACTGTGCAATAGTTTCTTTATTTACAAAATTCAACGAGCTGAAATCCAAGGGATGAAAATCTTTGAGATTGGTGAGAAATATTATTTTGAAGATTTAGGATTGCATAATTCCATACAGCATTTCGATTTTCGAAAAGACATCAACAAGTTAATGGAAAATGTAGTATGCATTGATTTGTTAAGATATGGATATGAAGTATATGTCGGAAAGAGTGGTAATAAAGAAATTGATTTCATTGCTTCCAAAGACGACCATAAAATCTATATTCAAGTAGCGTATATGCTTCCCGATGATGCAACTGTTAGGCGAGAATTTGGCAATCTTTTGGAAATAGCAGACAATTACCCCAAATATGTGGTAACAATGGATGAAATGCAAAGCGGGGGAAATTACAAAGGAATTAAACAGATTTCACTGCGAAACTTTTTGTTGGCAGAGGATAAAGAAAAACTGTAAATTAACGATTCAATCTCTACGAATCAATATTTAAAGTAAAAAGCCGGCCCTTTGTGTGAACCGGCTTTTCTTATGTAATTTTTTTAATTTTCAAATTACTCTGTCTCCAAAGAGTTAAGGTATGCTTCCGCACTCAAGTAGAGATAAGACGGGTTGGTACAAGGATATGCACCACCGTCTTGATAGTCAGCCATACTTACGTACAACGAATTGGCTGGGAAGGTAATACTACCGGCCTTTTCATTATAAACTCCCAAAGGATAAGAATTTATATTAGTAGATAGGTTGCCATATACAGAACCACCGCTGAACATACCATATCCCCAATCCATACCATATTGAACCGGTTTCAAAGAAGCACCTTCTTTAGTCACATCAATTACGAAAGTATATTCACCTGGAACTACATCAGCCTCTTCATTAAAGGGATAACCGTTGAAACCGCCAACCTCATCTTGTGCAGTCGCAACTTTGGCAAACGGACTGTCAAAACGGAAACGTGTACTGGTAGCAGTTGTAGTTTTTTCAATTTCCACAGCCATCGGAACAGACGGATCTACGCCAAAGAAATTAGCAACTGTACCGTCCAAATAGTATCCGGTACCGATAGATTCCCACTTCAAGATAGCAAAATTTACTGATATTTCATGGTATCCGGAAGAATAGTTGCTGACATCATTACCACTCAAAGCCAGTTGTAGATTATAAGTGATACCCTCGGCAGCTGACGGTGTTTCAACTGTCAACTTGGCTGTTTTCTCTCCAGCAGCAAATGATACAGTGGAAGGGCATACAAATATATTCTCTTCATTATTTATCACAGTAACATCAACCGTACCGGCAGCATCTGTCAAGGAGCGTGTCAAAGTTAAATCAAAAGAGGTTATTCCCGGCTCAACTTCCACTGTTTGGGTGTAATTGCCCACAAAGCAGATGCCTTGATTACCGTCTTCCAGTTCACCCGGAGTATAACTTTCTGCATCAGGATCGCAAGAGGTAGCTATCAGTGCGATGACAAACAGACTAAGTATCTTATTTATATATTTCATATTCCATATTTTTAATAGTTAACATATACATTATTCTACATCAGGTATTGGTGTAGGTGCCGAAACCAGCGGATTGTTCTCCAATAATGGGTTATATTGTACTTCCTTATTAGGAATACTGTAAATCTGAACCGGATCACCTGCTGTAATATTAAATACGGCAGTAGTCGGGAAGCCGCAGCCTAAACGGTTGACTCCCTTGTTCAGACGCATAATATCAAAATATGCCATACCTTCTCCCCAGAATTCAAGACGACGTTGTTGCCAAACAGCTTCCTGCACAGCTTCCGGTGTAGTGGCTGTACACTGATAAGACGGGTCACGATATGCAGTAACAAACGAGTTAAGGGTAGATACACCGCCACTAACATTACCACTCATAGCTTGTGCCTCAGCCTTGATAAGATACATTTCCTCAACACGCATCAATATTATATCCGTAGCATTGTTGTCAGTTCCCCATTGGTCATTCAGCACCCCATACTTTACTTGTGTATAGGCAGGTGCCTTTTTCCCAGTAATGTATGTTTGGGCCGCAGCAGGCAAATTGGCAGATACACCTTCACCGTTCAGGAACCATCCCTTGCGGACATCACTGGCAGGAATCTCACTATAGAGTTTCGGACTGATTCTACGCCATCCACCTACAGAAGCATAACCATAATTCAAAGAGCCCATATGTGAAGGGAAATTACAAATACCGGTTGTACTTACACGGTCCTGTTCTGTAATCAAGATACCCCACATCCATGAATTGTCTTCGATATTAATGAATGAAGGCTTGCTTACATCAGCACGGGAGTATGGAGTGGCAGTAGTTTTGGCCAGTGCAGCTTCCGCATCCTTTAAAGCTTCCGCATAGTTGTGCATTGCCAGATAGACACGGGCACGGATACCGTAAGCGACATCCAAGCTGACATAGCGCTTGTCATCACGTTCTTTTGTAGTGGCTGTCAGCAGCTCAATAGCTTTATTCAGGTCTGCCAAGATAAAATCATAAGTTTCTTGCACAGTAGAACGGGCGCAGCCATTGGCTGCAACTTCTGTTGCATTCTGCTCTGTAATCAAAGGCATACCCATAGCGCTCTCATGTCCTTTGTAATTGAACTGATACAACTGTATCAACGTAAAATAGTCAAAAGCACGGACAGCTAATGCCTGCGCCAGATAATATTGTAACGTAGGATCTTCAGTTTCGTTATCTACAGTACCGATTACGTTATTGGCTGTAAAAATCTGATTGTACAATGTACCCCAGAATTCAATGGTAGCTGTACTTGTATTCAAGCAGTCACTGTAATCGGCTGAATTGGAATACCAGTTATAACCAGTAATATCTGCCACCATGTCCGTACCTCTTGATTCCGTGGCCAGCATAATGGTCGGATAACCTATATCACTATGCACATTGTCATCTTCTGTGTAGATTTTGGCATATTGGGTGAAATTTGCAGCCACGGCTGCTACGCTGGCTTCCAATCTGGAAGGATCAGATTCAACAACTTCTTCCTTTTGGTTAGATGTAATAGTCGAACTCAGCGGTTCTGTATCCAGATCTGTACATCCAGCTACCATCAAACCGAGCATAACATACGGTGTTATCTTATATAATTTCTTCATATTTTTTCTGTATTTTATTATTGAACTATTATCAGAATGTTACTTTCAAACCGCCGGAAATAGTACGTATAGGCGTATATCTATCTGTAGAAGCTGTTGTGTAGCTCATACGTGGATCAAGCCCTTTACGGGCAGAGAAAAGAGCCACATTGTCAGCCGCACCGTAAATACGCAAGCTTCCGATACCCAGACTTCTCAACCATCTCTTAGGTAAAGTATAGCCCAGGGTGATGTTGTTGATAGAGAAATAATCAGAACTTGTCAACCAACGGTCTGATGAAGAGTTGGTGTATTTATCAATGGCATCTACACGCGGAATATTGGTATTTCTATTCTCCGGTGTCCATGCATTCAAGATATCCTTGTGCCAATTATATCCCATGTAGTGGGAGTCACCGCCATGCATGAAAGCTTGATAGCCACTATCATAAATCGTACCACCCAACTGATAAGCACACTGGATGGAGAAATCAAAGCCACGGAACTCCAATGTTGTACCGACACCGCCATAGATAGTAGGCAACAGGTCACCGGAAGCTTGTCTATTGGAATTGTAGGCAGCAGACCAATCTTTATCCTTATACTCTACACCGTTTTCGTCCTTTGCCCAATACAGAGCTTCGCCGGAATCAGGATCTACCCCTGCATATTTTGTCAAATACATCTGGTACAAAGATTCACCTTCACGATAAATATAGGAACCATCAATCATCTCTCCTTTCAAATCCGGATGCAGCTCAAGAATCTTATTTTTCATCAATGTTCCATTCCAATTGATCACCCACTTTAAATCATTAGTTTCAATAGGAGTATAGTTCAATTCAATTTCCACACCGGAGTTGCGTACCGAACCGATATTCATAGGAAGTTGGGTATAACCGTTAGACATCGCTACCGGTTTATAATACAACATATCCTTAGTCTGGCGGTTGAAGTATTCGATTGTACCGTCAATACGTCCTCCCAAAAGAGCGAAATCCACACCTACATTGAATGAATTGGATGTTTCCCAAGTGATATCTTTGCTCCCCTTGTAGTAGAGCACACCATCAGAGAATACACCGTCAGACCCGCTAACCGTGAACTGATCCAGATACGGATAGTAGTTTGTATATCCCTTATAATAGAGGTTGTCATTACCCTGCTGACCGAAAGAAGCCTTCAGCTTCAGCATGTTGATCCAATCGTATTGACTGATAAAGTTTTCTTTTGCCATATCCCATGCTGCACTCACACTCCAGAAGTTACCCCAACGGTTATCCGGATGGAAGCGTGAAGAAGCATCACGACGATAAGAAACACTACCATAATATTTTTCATTGAAATCGTAGCTGGCACGTGTAATGATACCGATTGTGGCATATTCATTGTAACTGCCAGAACCATTCTTGCGGTCGATAACATTAGATGCAGTCCAGTTCTTGTCACTATACATGTTATATCCTAAAATATAGTGACTTTCCGTGTTGAAGTCCATACTTTCATAGCCGGCAAGAATATCCAAGTTATGGTTGCCGAATGTCTTTTTGTAATTCAACAGATATTGTTGGTCAAGCGAATAAACGCGTGAGGAGTATTGCATAACAGAACCGCCATAGGAAGCCGACTGACCATAATACTTGTTACCCACACTATGCTGGCGTGTGTTGTCAATATGCAAGCCCAAAGAAGCTGTCAATGACAAACCGTCAATGATATCAATCTTTGCATACCATTTCCCATTCAGAATATCCATCAGATATTTTTCAGTATCATAAAGGAAACCGCTCATAGGATTGGACATGCTCATAAAATTACGGGTGAAGTTTGTACTTGAACCATCACCATAGTCATATACATGATAGCCAGTATTGGCATTATATTGGAAACTGCCGTCTGCATTCCGTACATACATCGGATAGATTGGTGCGATAAAGTTACCAACAAAGAACGCATTACCGGAAGAAGTAGCAGCATCGGTATCCTGATCGCCCGGTGAACGGCTTGTTACATTTGAATAGCTAAGATTAACTCCGAGCTTCAACCACTTTTTAGCCTGATAATCCACGTTCATACGAGTGGAGATACGTTCGAAACCTGAATTTTCAATAATACCTTCATCATTCAAATAACTGGCAGACAGATAGTAGCTTAATTTGTCCGAACCACCAGAAACACTAAGATTATACTCTTGGCGCAAATTACTTTGGAACATCTCATCAGACCAGTTATCCGGTGTATAATAATAGTCACCGTCACTATATCCCAGAGTTGCATAAGGGTTCAACTTGCCGTTCCGGCCAATAAGATATTGTCCATCAGGTATGGTATAAACTTGGTAGCCCAGCTTTGGAAACAAGTCTGCATTGGCCAATTGATAAGCCCGTTCTGCTGTATATCCGCTATTATATAGGTATCCGTTATACAAAGCAGAATATGCAGTCTCCATATAGGTATTTGCATTCTGCAATACATCATAGTTTTTCACTAAGCGGGAGTTGACTCCCCAACGGGCGTCTAAAGAAATCTGCGTATCACCGCTCTTACCTTTCTTTGTAGTAACCAAAATAACACCGTTTGCACCACGTGCACCATACAAGGCAGCAGCTGCGGCATCTTTCAATACGGTCATTGATTCAATATCTTGTGAATTGACAGCGGAGATATCTCCTTCATAAGGAATACCATCCACTACATACAGAGGATTGTTGCTGGCATACATAGAACCGATACCACGAATACGAACTGTCGCACTCGTACCCGGCTGGCCATTTGTACTTTGTGTCTGCACACCAGATACAGTACCGGAAAGTGCATTCGATAAGTTGGAGACCTGACGTTTCTCCAATGTCTCAGACTTGATCACAGAGGCTGAACCTGTAAAAGCAGACTTCTTTGCTGTACCGTAAGCTACCACCATTACCTCATCAAGCATCTCAGAATCGGAACGCATGAATACTTTTATATTCGGCTTAATATCAACCTCTTGAGTCTGCATACCAATGTACGAAATCACCAAAGTTTTCGCGGAACTTGGTACGTTTGGTAATGTAAAATCACCATCTACACCGGTAATAGCACCAATTTGTGTACCTTTTACCAATACAGAGGCTCCAATAACTGGCTGCCCGTCTTCTTCAGAAATTACAACACCTGTAACCTTCTGGGTTTGGGCAGTTACTAGGCCTATTCCGACAAAAAGACAGGCCAATAACAGCATTAATTTTCTTTTCATAAATTCTCTCTTAAAGTTTAACTTTACATTAATTGTTTCTTTACTCTAACAAAGTGCAAATATATTAATAAAACTGAAACGAACAACTATTTTATTGAAAAAACCTTGTAAATCTATCAATTTGTTAATTAAATATGTCACTTTATGCTTAATAACAGATTTTTCACACTTAAAAAACCTAAACTGGCTTATGTTTACTATCACTATGATTCTCTCTTTTAGGATGATTTTTCCAAGAAATACACATATTTTAAAACAAAATGGTTAATAAATAAGCCGCTAAAACAGAGAACGGACCTGATTTTGAAACAAATTGAGAGTTCCCGGAGGCTAAATACCGATTAATAGCTAAACACAAAAAGACACTTTTTAGAGATATTAATTCTTATTCTAATCCCATCGAGCACAGAATATCGTCTTATTTGTTATTGGTATTAATTAAAATCAAGTAAAATGAGTAAGATTATTTACAATCTAGTGTACAACAGAAAAAGAAGCCTGAATAAAAAAGGAATGGCATTGGTACAAGTAGAAGCCTATTTGGACAGAAAGAAAAAGTATTTTTCAACCAAAGTTTATTTAAAGCCAGAACAGTGGGACAATAAAAAGCTTATTGTGAAGAATCATCCTAATGCAGATGCGCTGAATAGATTGATATATGAGTTCATGGCTATGATAGAAAAAAAAGAGTTGGAATTGTGGCAGCAAGGAAGGCGTATTTCATTAGAGTTACTAAAGGATGTTTTGAGCACAAGCGAAAACAAAACCTCTTTTATTCCTTTTTTTAGGCAAGAGATAGCAAACTCTACTCTAAAAGAAAGCACAAAACGAAATCATCTCTCCACTCTTTCATTATTACAACAGTTCAAAAAGGATGTAACCTTTTCTGATTTAACATTCGAATTCATATCCTCCTTTGAATATTTCTTGCAATCAAGAGGTTATCACACAAATACGATAGCCAAACATATGAAGCATCTGAAGCGACATATAAATGTCGCCATCAACAAGGATTATATGGAGATACAAAAATACGCTTTTCGAAAGTACAAGATTAAAACTATAGAAAACAAGCATACGCACTTATCTCCTGAAGAGTTGGAGAAGTTGGAGAAATTAAGCTTGGCTGGCAGATATACTAAATTGCAAAAGACTTTAGATGCATTCTTGTTTTGTTGCTATGCAGGAATGAGATATTCTGATTTTATCAGTTTATCACCCGATAACATCGTGGAGATTCGTCAAGAAACCTGGCTAATTTATAAATCCATAAAGACGAGTACAGAAGTCAGATTACCTCTTTATCTCTTATTCGAAGGAAAAGGGCTTGTTATTCTGGACAAATATCGGGATGACTTACAAAGCTTCTTTCATTTAAGGGATAACTCTAATGTGAACAAGGATTTAATTGTGATTTCCCGCCTAGCTGGTTTATCAAAAAAAATTTCATTTCACACTGCTCGCCATACTAATGCAACACTATTGATTTATAATGGAGTAAACATCACAACGGTGCAAAAATTATTGGGGCATAAAAGTGTTAAAACCACACAAGTGTATACAAATGTAATGGATATGACTATAGTGCATGATTTAGAAAAGAACCATGCACTCATGCCTTAGCACTATAAAATATTTTGTGTAAATGCAAAATACGGGATTCAGTATG
>NZ_QTNE01000032.1:0-32136 GCF_003603495.1 Bacteroides sp. AM41-16
GCAATGTTCGCGGCAGTTGCCGCAGGGGTGTACAAGGATATCAATGAGGCGACAAGGCATATGGGGTCGGACATCGAGGCTGAATACCGGCCGGATGAGAAAAGAGCCCTCATCTACGAAAAACTATACAAGAAATATCTTGAACTGGCAAAACTTGCTGAAACCATTAACTAAGTATATAAACCAATTAATTTATTTAAACCATGAAAATCAAATTTTTTATCTTAGCAGCCTTATGTATGGCAACTATAAGCATTTACGCTCAAAATTTTAATGGACTTGACATGAATATGGGTAATTTATATCGCTTATCCAATGCCAAGACACGTTCCATCAGCCCTGAAAACTTTACAGGTGAGAAAGGTAAAGGTGGTATGGCTGATCCAATTACAGATAAAGAAAAAATAAATCAAGCTAATGCACATCATGCAGCTAAAACTTTAGGGCAAGGCTGGAAAGTCAATCCTTATGTAAACATTGGCCCTAACGAAACTTTTACTTTAGCAGAAATCGAAGGCCCTGGTTCTATACAACAAATTTGGATGACACCAACAGGTGAATGGAGAAAAACAATTATTCGCTTTTATTGGGATGATGAAAAAGAACCTTCTGTAGAGTGCCCTATAGGTGATTTTTTCTGCAGTGGTTGGGGACTATATTCTCCATTAAGTTCATTAGCAGTTTGTGTAAACCCTGGTAGTGCGTTCAATTGTTATTGGCAAATGCCTTTCCGCAAAAAATGTAAAATTACAATGGAAAACATTGACCCCAATAATGAAATGAGAGTTTATTACCAAATAAACTACACTTTAACAGAAGTTCCTGAGGATGCAGCTTATTTTCATGCACAATTCCGTCGCTCAAATCCTAATATAAATTCTGACCATGTATTGGTTGATGGTATTAAAGGTAAAGGACAATACGTTGGTACATATATTGCTTGGCAAGTGAATAATAACGGTTGGTGGGGTGAAGGTGAAATTAAATTCTTCATGGATGGTGATAAGAAATTTCCGACAATCTGCGGTACTGGTACAGAAGATTACTTTTGCGGATCTTACAACTTTGAAAATAAAACGACGCATCAATATGAAGAATTCACTACTCCTTATGCAGGATTACATCAGATTATTCGCCCAGATGGAGTTTATCGTTCACAACAACGTTTTGGCATGTATCGTTGGCACATACTTGATCCAATCCGTTTTGAAAAGGATTTAAAAGTTACAATTCAAGATCTTGGATGGCGTAACGACGGCCGATATCTCGATCAGAAATCAGACATTTCTTCTGTTGTATTTTGGTATCAAACTGAACCACATGCTAAATTTCCAACATTACCTTCAGTAGACGATCTAGAAATTGTACGACCTTTTTAAAATACTCTGAGAAATATATAATTATTTATCTAAACATTTTATCACTTTGAATCTATGCTAAATTTTTATCAAAAAAGGACTTTGTCCAATACAATTCGACTAATGACAATATTATATATGTTATGCATATGTCAATTAGCTATTGCACAAACCAAAAACTTCCAAGGTGTCGTAAAAGATGCAAAAGGCAACACATTACCAGGAGTTACAATATTGGAAACTGGCACCAGTAATGGAGTTTCAACAAATATTGACGGAATATTTGAGATAAAATTAAGACCTGGCAGTACATTAACAGTAAGTTATATTGGATACATTACTCGCACCATTCCAACTAACGATAAAACTACTTTTTTAAACATCATTCTTGAAGAAGATGTATTTCAGCTTGATGATGTGGTAGTGGTAGGTTATGGTTCCATGAAAAAAGGTGAAGTAACCAGTGCTATTACATCAGTAAAAAAAGACGATTTTCTTGCCGGGATGGTAAAAAGTCCCGAACAACTCCTTCAAGGAAAAGTAGCAGGTCTTCAACTTTCAAATTATACTGGTGATCCTGTATTAGGACTCGAAATGACTATTCGAGGTGTTAATTCATTATCTGGTAATACTAGTCCATTGATCGTTATTGACGGAATTCCAGGTGGTAGTTTAACAGCTATTTCAAGTGAAGACATAGAATCTATAGATGTGCTAAAAGATGGTTCTGCAGCTGCTATTTATGGTACTCGTGGTACAAATGGTGTCATTGTAATTACTACCAATCGTGCTAAAGCGACTAAACTTTCCATGGAGTATAATGGATCTATCTCATTTGAAACATTTGCAAAACATGCTGATATGTTAACAGCCAATGATTATCGTAGATTAACAGATGATCCTGATTTTCCAGGTATTCAAGATGAGGGAACTACCACTGATTGGGTGGACGCTATTAGTCGTACAGCTATCAGCCACAATCATTTTCTTTCTTTGAAAGGTGGTAGCGCTGAATCCAATTACGTAGCTTCCATAGATTATCGCAAACGTGAAGGTGTCATTCGTCATACAGATCGTGAATCTATTACAGCTAAAATAGGTCTAAATCATAATATGTTCAATAATAAATTACGCTTTCAATTCAATATCAATGATAGTTATGTCACCCAACAACGTGCATGGTATGCAGCCTATTTAAATGCTTTATTAGAAAATCCTACCCGCCCTATCTATGATGAAAATGGAAATTATACGGAATATAAAGTAAATCTTAAACCTTATAATCCGGTTGCCATGATTAATGAAGAATATGATGTAGAAGGATACAATCAATTAATGATGAGCGGGAAAATAACTTTATCACCAATTGAAGGTCTTAATCTAAGTGTGATGGGAGCTATGCAACGTTTTGATCGCATGGAGAATAAAAGCAATACATTTAAACATATGACTACTGTGGTAAACGGAGATTATGGTAATGTTTGGAATTGGGCTGATAATACAATGCAAAAGAATTTAGAATTGGTAGGTGATTATACCAAATCATTAGGTTTACACAATCTAGGTGCCATGATAGGTTATAGTTACCAAGATGATGATGCTAAAGGTATATATCAATGGGCAAAAGATTTTCCAACAGATATGTTTGGACCTTGGAATATTGGTTCTATGAATGATATGAAGGATAATAAGGCAGCTATGACCAGTTATAGAAATACTCATAAACTAATTTCATTTTTTGGTCGATTGACTTATAATTACAATGAAAAGTATATGTTTATGGCCAGTTTACGCCGTGAAGGTTCATCACGCTTTGGAGATAACCATAAATGGGGTTGGTTTCCTGCTATATCAGCAGGATGGCGCATTAGCAAAGAGAATTTTATGCAAGATATCCAATGGTTAGATGACTTAAAAGTTCGCATAGGTTATGGCGTTACAGGTAATGAAGTCACATCTAATTTACTATCCATGTATTTGTTAAATTATGGTGGATATGCATATATTAATGGAAAATGGACACAAGGTGCAGGTCCATACCAAAATCCTAATCCCGATTTAAAATGGGAAACGAAGAGTGAGTTAAATTTGGGACTTGATTTTTCATTCCTAAAAAATAGACTTTCTGGTTCTATTGATATTTATCACCGTGAAACTTCAGATCTACTTTCTACCTATGAAGTACCAACTCCACCTTACATTGTATCAAGTATGATGGCAAATGTTGGAAAAATTAGAAATCAAGGCATCGAATTGTTATTAAGTGGTACTCCTATTAAAACACGCGATTTACGTTTTGACATTACAGGAACATTTTCCTATAACAAAAATAAAATCATTTCTTTATCAAATGGACTTTATCAAAAAGATTATTGGTATGAAGGAGCTACCGGTTCACCAATTCAAACCCATACTCACATAGTAAGAGAAGGTGATCCCGTTGGTAATTTCCATGGTTTCCAGACTCATAGTCTTACATCTGATGGTTTATGGATGGTATATGGTGCTGATGGTCAACCCAAATTATTGACTGATGCTGATGATGGCGACAAAAAAGTTATTGGTAATGGTATTCCAACAACTTATGGAAGTCTAAATTTAGCATTAAGCTATAAAGGTTTCGACGTATCTGTTATGTTCCGCGGTGCATTCAATTTTCAAGTCTTGAACCGCCAACGTATGCATTGGGAAACAACCTCACGTATTGGAGAAGGCAATCTACCTCGCTCAGTATTGGAAAAACCATTTGGTAGTAATTCATATGTAAAAGGTGCTCCTGCTATGCAAAGTTATTATGTAGAAGATGGTGATTATGTAAAATTGGATAATATAAGTGTTGGCTATACATTTAATCTTAAAAAACAAAAAGTCATTCAACGTCTTCGTCTATATGTAGCAGGCAATAATTTACTCACAATGACTGGTTATAAAGGACTAGATCCAGAAGTTAGTATTAAAGGACTTGCTCCTGGTGTTGAAGGATCTGGTGCAGGCGAGTTATATCCCACTACACGTCAGTTCACTGTTGGCTTAAATCTTTTATTTTAACCTTAAAAAATTACAGCAATGTTCAAAAAACAATATATTACTGGTGCATTTTTAGCTGTTATCTCTTTATTCAGTTCTTGTACCAATTTGGATGAAGAAATTTTTAGTAGCATCCCTGAAAAAGACTTTTATAAAACTGAATCTGAATTCTTGGCAGCCATGGTTCCCATATATTCCAGTATGCGTACCTTAACAGAACATTCAAACTGGTGGGATTTAGAAGAAACTACCGATGTTTGTGTTACTCCAGTTAAAAATCATGGCTTATGGTATGATGGAGGTATTTATATTCGCTTACACCAACATTCTTGGATGGAAGAAGATGCACATCTAAACAATATATGGAATGCATTATATTCAGGTGTCTCAAGTGCTAATAGAGTTCTTTACCAATTTGAAAATTCAACAATAGAAATGAATGGTAAAGAAAATTATATTGCAGAATTAAAAGTAGCTCGCGCATTTTATTATTACTTACTACTAGAAGCTTTTGGTAATGTTCCCATTATTGATCGATTTGATGTTCCTGATGGTTATTTACCAGCAACAGAGCCACGGTCTAAAGTTTTTGAATTCGTTGAGTCGGAATTAAAAAATAATATCAATAACTTAAGTGAAGATGTCTTAAACACCTATGGACGTTTTAATAAATGGAACGCAAAAATGCTTTTGGCACGTCTATATTTGAATGCTGAAGCATGGATAGGAACTCCCATGTATAATGAATGTGAAAATTTATGCAATGAAATTATTGCTACTAATAAATATAGACTAGACGGAGATTATTCACTCCCATTTTCTACAAATAACGAATTGAGTAATGAAACAATGTTTGTAATTCCATTCGATGAAACCAAATCAGGTGGTCAAATTTATATGTGGGCACGCAAAACTTTACACTATTCTCAAATGCAAACTTTCAACCTCCAAGCCACTTGGCTTGATGGTGGGTGCGTCGGAGTTCCTACTTTCTTTGATAACTATATAGAAGGTGATAAGCGTTTAGAAAAAACATGGCGCATGGGACAACAATATGCACTTGATGGTACTCCATTATGGACAAATGGTTGGTGCGGAGACCCACAAATGCTGCTCAGTTATACCAAAGATGTTACTAATATTAGTGGAGATGCTACCATGTATCAAGGGTATCGTTTTGGCAAATATGAAATCAAAATAGGTGCAACAGGTACTCCTGATAATGATTATGTCATTATGAGATATGCCGAAGTATTAATGATGAAAGCTGAATGTATACTCCGTACAGGAGGTAGCTCACAAGAAGCTGCCGAATTAGTAAATGAAGTACGTAGAAGAAACTTCGATACAACCAATGAATTAACCGGTTCAGAATTAGAAGCTACCACAATTTGTAATGGAGTTCCAGTAAAATATGGTCGTTTTCTTCAAGAACTTGGTGTAGAATTTGCATTAGAAGGCTTACGTCGAAGTCAACTTATTCGTTTTGATAATAATTTCACAAAAGGTACTTGGTGGGAACACCAGCCTACTAATGATACAAAACGTAATCTCATGCTAATACCATTTGATCAGCTACAACGTAATTCTAATTTAGTACAAAACCCTAAATAATACTATCATATTTCAAGCGGAATTTGAAAAATGTAAATTCCGCTTGTATTTTCTAACTAAATATATTATTATAAAAATGAGAAAACTTTTTATTATATGTGCCCTCCTATTCTGCCTTGGTACCGCTTCAGCCCAGCAGAAGTTCTCTGTGGCATCTCCCGACGGGAAGCTGAAGCTTGTGTTGGACATAGCACCTGAGAAAGTGGCCTACAGCGTGAAATACGGGAAACAGCAGCTGCTGGAGGACTCAAGGCTGGGATTCGAGTTCGACAGCGGGGAGTTCGGGGCAGGGCTCAAGGCGGGAAAGGTACAAAGGAGGAAAATAGACGAGGCCTACGAGCTGGTAGTGGGGAAGGTCCGCAGAGCGAGGAACTACTGCAACGAGATGACAGTGCCCCTGGTGGAAAGGAATGGGAAGGAGAGAACAGTGAACCTAATTGTAAGAGCATTCGATGACGGGATAGCATTCAGATATGAATTTCCGGAACAGAAAGCATGGGATTCATACGTGATGTATGATGAAAGGACACAGTTCAACTTGCAAGGAAACCCGATGGCGTTGCTCATGTACCTGCCCGGGTATGTGAATACACACGAAGGGGTATACAGTCATGTAAGATATGACAAGGTGGCAAGGAAAAGGCTGATAGAGATGCCCGCCACATTCGAGTTCGACAACGGGGTGGCAGTGGCCATAACCGAAGCGGCCATACGGGACTATGCGGGAATGTACCTGATGAAGGAGAAGGGTGGACTGGTGGGAAAGCTCTCGCCAAAACTCGGGCAGGAGAAGATAAAGGTCGAGACAGACAGTTTCCCGCACCGCACACCGTGGCGCGTAATCTCCGTTGCAGACCGGGTGGGAGGATTGCTGGAGACGAATATACTAACAAGCCTGAACGAGCCCTGCAGGATTGAAGACACTTCATGGATTAAGCCTTGCAGGACCACGTTCACATGGTGGAACGGGAATGTCGTGCCGGACAGCACCTTCTCTCCGGGAAACAACTTCGATACAAACAAGTACTACATCGATTTTGCAGCACGCAATGGCTTGGATGCACATGGAATCTACGGATATGCGGAGACTCCTTGGTACTATGATGACAACTTCAATTTCGGATGGGCGGGACCCAATGCGGACGTTACAAAACCGATACCGTGCCTGAACATGCCGAGAATTGTGGAATATGCAAGGAGCAAGGGGGTTGGCATACATCTGTGGGTACACTGGAGACCGTTGTACGACAAACTCGAAGAAGCCTTTGCGCTCTATGAGGGATGGGGAGTAAAAGGACTCATGGTGGACTTCATGGACCGTAATGACCAAGAGATGATACGCATCCAAGAAGAGATACTGGAATGTGCGGCAAGACACAGGCTCTTCATACAGTTCCATGGGTCGAGCAAGCCTTCCGGACTGGTAAGGACGTATCCGAATGAATTCACACGGGAGGGGACACTCAACTATGAAGTATGCAAATGGGACACGCTGGTGAATGCGGACCATGACATTGCGATACCCTTCACCAGGATGCTGGCGGGAGCGACGGACTATCACCTGGGAGGGTTCAGGGCACTGCCGCGCTCGGAGTTCAAGATACAGTATGTAAATCCTCATGTAATGAGCACACGCTGCCATATGTTGGCCATGTATGTGGTTTTGGAAAACCATCTCACCTCGTTGTGCGATACGCCAAAGGCTTATGAAGGTCAACCGGGGTTCGAGGTGCTCCGTACCGTGCCGGGAACGTGGGATGAGATAAGAGTTCCGCTGGCAAGGATGAATGAGCATGTCACGGTGGCCCGCAGGAGCGGTTCGGACTGGTGGGTGGGCTCGCTGAACAACGGTACGGAAAGGGATCTGAAATTGGAATTGGACTTCCTTAGTGAGGGGGACTACCAGGCAACGATCTATACCGATGCGGAGGATGTGGAGCGGAATCCAAACAATCTGGACAGACTGGTGCGGAAAGTTACAAGGAAGGATATCATTGAACTGAATCTGGCAAGGGATGGAGGAGCGCTATTACATATTACAAAATTATAAAAAATCATGATACGAATACATGTATTATTACTTGCAAGCCTCCTTTCTATATGGGGGCTTACAAGTTGTGAAAATTCGGATACAGATAAAGTAAATAGTTATAATTTAGAAGTTAACCTTTCTCAAAATGAAATTACTGCGATTAATGGTATAATATCTATCAAAGTATCAATAAAAGAATTCGATCAACTAGCTTATTTAGTAATAAATAAAATTAACGATACTAATAATATTTCTGAGAAATATATAAAATCAAATTTATCACCAGAATATATATTTGAATATATTATAAAAAAGGATGATTCTTCTACATTTTATTTTGAATTTATTGCAGTAGATAATAATAATCAGTCATCAGAAATTTCCAAATTGATAGTCAATAAAGGTATCGTCAATTATTCTAGAGAATTAAAATTTTCAAATTTAAAATGTGTATCCCGTATTACTGGTGCTGAAATAAATGGCACAAACGGATTACCTATTGTAGAATTTGAAGTAAATAATCGTACTAATGAATTATACAATGTAGGTGGTACAGATTTAGGTATTGTTTGGGAATTACAACCCGGACATTATGGACTTTTTTTCGGCGATACATTCGGTAGTGACTTTTATCCAAATTTTGTAAATCCAGGACCCAATGGGAGTAACTGGAGAAGTAATGTTTTGCTTTTCTCTGACGATCAAGATCTTTCTGATGGGCTCACCATTAATGGTGCTACTATGGATGAAAGTGGTAAAAATGCTCGTGAAATATGTTATGGAGGTAAAGATGGAAGTGGTAATGGAGATTGGACTTCTATTCCCACAGCAGCCATTCGTGCCAATGGCATAGATTATGTTCATTACATGAATATTCGTAATTGGGCAGGATGGATAACTAACTTTTCAAGTCTTTACAAATCTTCAGACAATGGAATTACTTGGACACGTTGCCAAAATGTAAAATTTGGTTCAACAAGTAATTTTGGTCAAGTAAGCTATTTCAAAAAAGACGGATATATTTATATGGTGGGTACAATTACTGGACGTGACAATAAGCCTCATCTTGCTCGTTTTTTAGAAGAAAATATTGAAAATCAAACAGAATACGAATTTTGGAATGGAAGTGGATGGATTAAAGGAAATGAAACTGCAGCCACTCCATTATTCAATGATATATCTGGAGAACTTTCCATCGCTTATCATCCAGAATTTAAAAAATGGATATTGCTCTATTTCAATAGTACACGCTATGATATCTCATTCCGAACAGCAGATCATATTATAGGGGAATGGAGTAAACCACAAAAACTAGTCGATGGCTGGCAATATTCACAATTGTATGGTTCTTATATTCACCCCATATCACTCAAAGGAAATATACTTTATTTCATTATGTCTATGTGGCTACCATATAATACTTATTTAATGTCTGCTGAACTCAAATGTAATCCATAAAAAGAATTTTGCTAAATCACATTAATAATGGGGCTGTGTCTTTGCAGACACAACCCCATTTATCTTGTATTTATTTTTTTCCTGCCCAATAAACTCCCCCCAATATCAGTATCGCCCCCATCAAAGCAACTATAGTAAGCTGTTCGCCAAGCAGAAAAGCAGAACCTACCAGAGTGAAGAGAGGATTCAGATAAATATAGTTGGAAGCTCTTATCGTTCCCAGCTGTTTTAATACTACGTTCCAGACTACAAAACAAATCAAGGAAGCCAATACACCCAGGAAAAGTAAATTGAACAGAATAGCCGGCTCGAGAAGACGGGCAATGTCGAAATTCCAGGGATGAATCAGAAATGCAGGAAGAATAGTCAATACTCCATAAAAAAATATCTTACGGGTAATGAAAGTTATACCATAACAATTGGACATTTTTCTCATTATCAAGCTATAGAATGCCCAGGAAAAAGCAGCAAGCAAAGTAAGGAAATCACCTAAAGGAGAAATCTTCAATACAAAACTACCATTATAAACCACCAATGCCACACCAACCAATGCCAGCAATGAACCAGCCATCAATCCACGGGTAGCCTTTTCCTTTTTATAAATCCACAAAGAAAGAATGGTGGTGAGCAACGGAGCCGTACAGACAATAAACGACACATTCGTCGCCAATGTAATCTCCAAAGCTGTATTTTCTGTAAAAAAGTAGAATGAACCGCCTGTTATGCCTCCTAAAAACATCCAAAATTCATCTTTCCAATTGTCGGCAAACAGTTTTCGGGGAGAAATAAGCCAAATGCCCATATAAGCTATCAGGAAACGAAGCAAGAATATTTCCTGCGGAGAAAGACCGTGCCCAATCAATACTTTCGTTGAAATAAAGGTCAGCCCCCAAATACCTACCGTAAGGACGGCGACAAGATGATAAGTATAATTTTTCATTGCGTTCATACACTTCCGATAAGTCGCACAAATATACGTACTTTCTTTTTTCAATACAATGAAACCAACCATAAATAATGTTCAGGGAGGATTTACTAAAACGGGAGGAAAGATTTAGTAAATCTTCCTTCGAGTTTTAGTAAATCTTTAAATCCCTTATTAGAAGCCTATTGAACGAACTCTCATTTATCGGCAGAATAATAAACAACAATCTGCCGAATACACAGACAAAAAACGCGAAGGATGAAATCTTCCCAGACTTCATCCTTCGCTATATCCTAAAAATCTTTTAGTAAATATCCTATTGAATCAATTTAGCTATTATTTGTATTACAAACAAAAAATTAGTTTTAAAAGCACATCACAAATATAAGTAATAAAAAGTGAATTATCAAGCCTTTGCCATTGTTTTTTATGTTACTTCGCTACAAATCTGAAAATAAACCCGTAACTTTGCACCGATATTAACCGGATACTAACCGGTTTTAACCATTGAATAAACAATGTTTTCAACAAAATATTAATAAGTACCACTATGGAATACAATTTCAGGGAAATTGAAAAGAAATGGCAGAAAAGGTGGGTGGAAAACAAAACCTACCAAGTGACGGAAGACGAAACGAAGAAAAAATTCTATGTACTGAACATGTTCCCCTACCCCTCCGGTGCGGGATTGCATGTAGGTCATCCGCTGGGATATATTGCTTCGGATATTTACGCCCGCTACAAACGACTGCAAGGTTTCAATGTACTGAATCCCATGGGATATGACGCTTACGGACTTCCAGCAGAGCAATATGCCATACAAACGGGACAGCACCCTGCAATTACGACCGTCAACAATATCAACCGATACCGCGAACAGTTGGATAAGATAGGTTTCTCTTTCGACTGGAACCGCGAAATCCGTACCTGCGAACCGGAATATTACCATTGGACCCAATGGGCATTCCAAAAGATGTTCAACAGCTACTACTGCAACGATGAAAAGCAGGCACGTCCCATCCAGGAACTGATTGAAGCATTCAGCCAAACCGGTACCGAAGGAATAAACGTGGCTTGCAGCGAAGAACTGAGTTTCACCGCCGCAGAGTGGAATGCCAAGAGCGAAAAGGAACAGCAGGAAATCCTGATGAACTACCGTATAGCCTATCTGGGCGAGACGATGGTAAACTGGTGCCCTCAGCTGGGAACCGTACTTGCCAACGATGAAGTGGTGGACGGCGTAAGCGAACGAGGCGGCTTCCCCGTCATTCAAAAGAAGATGCGTCAATGGTGCCTCCGTGTATCTGCCTATGCACAACGCTTGCTGGACGGACTCGATACCATCGACTGGACCGAATCCCTGAAAGAAACCCAAAAGAACTGGATAGGACGCAGCGAAGGCGCTGAAATAGAATTCAAGGTAAAAGACAGCGATTTGGAATTCACTATCTTCACCACCCGTGCAGATACCATGTTCGGCGTCACCTTCATGGTATTGGCTCCCGAAAGCGAACTGGTACAGCAACTTACCACCGACACACAGAAAGATGAAGTAAACGCTTATCTGGAACGCACCAAGAAACGTACCGAACGCGAACGTATTGCCGACCGTAGCGTTACCGGTGCATTCTCCGGAAGCTATGCCATCAATCCCTTTACCGGTGAGGCAGTTCCTATCTGGATAAGCGACTATGTACTTGCCGGATACGGTACGGGTGCCATCATGGCTGTGCCTGCGCACGACAGCCGTGACTATGCTTTTGCCAAGCACTTCGGTCTCGAAATTCGTCCGTTGGTAGAAGGCTGCGATGTAAGCGAAGAGAGCTTCGATGCCAAGGAAGGCATTGTATGCAACTCTCCACGCGAAGGCGTTACTCCCTATTGCGACCTCTCACTGAACGGACTTACCATCAAGGAAGCGATTGCCGCTACCAAGAAATATGTGAAAGAACATAACTTGGGACGTGTAAAGGTGAACTTCCGTCTGCGTGATGCCATTTTCTCACGTCAGCGCTATTGGGGCGAGCCGTTCCCGGTTTACTACAAGGACAACATGCCTTACATGATTGACGAGAGCGCCCTGCCCTTGGAACTGCCCGAAGTAGCCAAATTCCTGCCTACCGAAACCGGTGAACCTCCATTGGGACATGCCGCAAAATGGGCTTGGGATACCGTAAACAAATGCGTCGTAGAAAACGAAAAGATAGACAACATCACCGTCTTCCCGTTGGAACTCAACACGATGCCCGGATTTGCCGGTTCAAGCGCCTATTACCTGCGCTATATGGACCCGCACAACAACCAGGCACTTGTAGACAAGAAAACGGATGAGTACTGGCACAATGTAGACCTTTACGTAGGCGGTACCGAACATGCCACCGGTCACTTGATATACTCCCGTTTCTGGAATAAGTTCCTGTACGACCTCGGCATTTCCGTAGCCGAAGAACCGTTCCAAAAGCTGGTGAACCAGGGCATGATTCAAGGACGGAGCAACTTCGTCTATCGCATCAAAGATACCAATACATTCGTGTCCCTGAATCTGAAAGACCAGTACGACACTACCCCACTCCACGTGGATGTGAATATCGTATCCAATGATGTTCTGGACCTTGAAGCCTTCAAGGCATGGCGTCCAGAATACGAAACTGCCGAGTTTATTCTGGAAGACGGCAAGTACATCTGCGGATGGGCTGTGGAAAAGATGAGTAAATCCATGTTCAACGTTGTCAATCCCGATATGATTGTCGACAAATACGGTGCCGACACTCTCCGCATGTACGAAATGTTCCTCGGCCCGGTAGAACAATCAAAGCCGTGGGATACAAACGGAATAGACGGTGTGCACCGCTTCATCAAGAAGTTCTGGTCATTGTTCTACGACCGCAACGACAATTATCTGGTAACGGATGAACCTGCCACCAAGGAAGAACTGAAATCCCTCCACAAACTGATTAAGAAAGTGACGGGAGACATCGAGCAATTCTCTTACAACACAAGTATCAGTGCCTTTATGATTTGTGTAAACGAGTTGTTCGGAATGAAATGCAACAAGAAGGAAATCCTGAACCAGTTCATCATCGTACTGGCTCCCTTCGCTCCGCACGTATGCGAAGAGTTGTGGGAGACACTGGGCAATGCAGGCTCCGTATGCGATGCCAAGTGGCCGATATGCAACGAAGAATACCTGGTGGAAGATACGGTCAACTACACCATTTCCTTCAACGGAAAGGCACGGTTCAACATGGAGTTCCCGGCAGATGCGGCATCGGATACCATCCAGACTGCTGTATTGGCCGACGAACGCTCTGAAAAATGGATGGAAAGCAAGTCCATCGTCAAAGTAATCGTAGTGCCGAAGAAGATTGTGAACATCGTTGTCAAATAACAGATATGCAAATTACAAAACCAACCAAAGCGGAAGTGACGAGAGAGCTGAAGGATTATATCTTCATCACTCTGGGACTCATCAGCTATGCACTGGGATGGGCGGCATTCCTCATTCCCTATCAGATTACGACCGGAGGTACTACCGGTATCGGTGCCATCATCTATTATGCCACCGGATTTCCCATCCAGTGGTCATACTTCATCATCAATGCCGTACTGATGACTTTTGCCATCAAGATACTCGGACCGAAATTCAGTATCAAGACTACGTTTGCCATCTTCGGACTCACTTTCTTCTTATGGTTTTTCCAGTTGCTGGTGAACGGTTCGGACGGCGTCCCTCCCCAACTGCTGGGCGAAGGACAAGACTTCATGGCTTGCCTGATAGGTGCGGCAATGTGCGGTGCCGGACTGGGTATCGTGTTCAACTGCAACGGCAGCACGGGAGGTACGGACATCATTGCAGCCATCATCCATAAATACAAGGATGTCACGCTGGGACGCATGATTATGGCTTGCGACTTCATTATCATCAGTTCCTGCTATGTGGTATTCCATGACTGGCGACGTGTGATATTTGGTTTTGTAACTTTGTTTGTTATCGGATTTGTACTGGATTACATAGTCAACAGTGCCCGGCAATCCGTCCAGTTCTTTATTTTCTCCAAAGAATATGAAAAGATTGCCGACCGCATCACCAAAGAAACCCATCGCGGTGTAACGGTACTCGACGGTATCGGCTGGTACAGTAAACACAACGTGAAGGTACTGGTCGTCCTTGCCTACAAACGCCAATCGGTAGAAATATTCCGGATGGTGAAAGATATAGACCCGAACGCTTTCATTTCCCAAAGTTCCGTCATCGGTGTATACGGAGAAGGTTTCGACCGGTTGAAAGTGAAATAGGGACTTGTATAAGCCACAAGTATAAGGAGAACATAATATGAGAAAGAAATTTGTATTTGCCACCAACAATTCACACAAACTGGAAGAAGTGACTGCCATTTTGGGAGAGAAGGTCGAACTTCTCAGCATGAAGGATATCAAATGCGATACTGACATTCCGGAAACTGCAGACACACTTGAAGGAAATGCTTTGCTGAAAGCAAGATATATCTTCGATAACTATCATCTGGATTGTTTTGCCGATGATACCGGTTTGGAAGTGGAGGCCCTTGGTGGGGCACCGGGTGTATATTCCGCCCGTTATGCCGGCGATGCACACAATTCGGAAGCAAACATGAAGAAGTTGCTGAAAGATATGGAGGGCATCGAGAACCGTAAGGCACAATTCCGTACCGTATTTGTACTTATCATCGACGGAAAGGAACATCTGTTTGAAGGCATCGTGAAAGGAGAAATCACGAAAAACAGAAAAGGCGCTTCAGGCTTCGGTTACGATCCCATATTCATTCCCGAAGGATATACGCAGACTTTTGCAGAAATGGGGAATGAACTGAAGAATAAAATCAGTCACCGGGCATTGGCCACTAACAAGTTGTGTAAGTTCTTAATGAGATAATGTTTTTAATGTGCTGATATGCTAATGTGCCAATGTGCTAATTGGCTGCGCTGTCACGCCGAAAGGTCATTAGCACATTGGCACATTAGCATATCAGCACATTATAACCCCAGTTGAGCCGATATTTCCAACATCCTCTTAATCGGTTTCACTGCTTTTTCTGCAATCTCAGCATCCACCTTTATTTCCGGTGATTCGTTTTTCAAACAATCATAAAGCTTTTCCAGTGTATTCAGCCGCATGTAACTGCATTCATTGCAGGCACAAGTGCTGTCGTTGGGAGGAGCCGGAATAAATGTTGTCTGCGGGCATTGTTTCTGCATCTCGTGCAGGATACCGCTTTCGGTAGCTACAATGTAGCTCTTTTCGGGATGTGCCACTGCGTACTTCAGCAAAGCTGCCGTAGAGCCTACCACATCGGCCAGTTTCAAGACTGTACTCTTGCATTCGGGATGTGCCAGTACCACCGCATCGGGATGCTGCTGTTTTATTTCAACAATCTTTTCAACCGAGAATTCCTCGTGTACATGGCATGCGCCATCCCATAATAACATATTTCTTCCGGTAATGGAGTTGATATAATTACCTAAGTTCCGGTCCGGACCAAAGATTATTTTCTCATCTTTGGGGAAGCTTTCCACAATCTGCTTTGCATTGGTAGAAGTTACCACCACATCGGTCACCGCCTTTACGGCAGCCGTTGTGTTCACATAGGATATCACCGTATATCCGGGATGCTCTTTGACAAACTGACTGAATTTGTCTGCCGGACAACTGTCTGCCAACGAACAGCCTGCCGCCATATCGGGCACCAGCACCTTCTTGTCGGGACAAAGCACCTTCGCCGTTTCTCCCATGAAGTGCACACCGCACATCACGATGATGTCCGCCTCCGTCCGGGCCGCCCATTGCGCCAAAGCCAGACTGTCGCCCACGTAATCGGCTATATCTTGTATTTCACCTTTCTGGTAGTAGTGTCCCAGAATGATTGCGTTCTTCTCCTTCTTCAGCTGCTTGATAGCTTCTATAAGATTATCCATAATTATATTTTTTAATTTCTCTTTCTTCTTTAAAAATCCTTTGATAGTAATGATAGGCTGTTAACAGTGTGGACAAATAAATACGATTTTTCTTGCCTATGAAGTTATTAGTATCAAGCTGAATTTTACTCTTATGCTTATAAACCGGGGTTTTTAAGTTTATCCGTTGATAATAAGACTTCTGCTAAACAGCATTAACATGTTGTTAATAATATGCAAAGTTAATAACTTTAGAGTTATAAACCGATGAAACCAGGCTGAAAAATATGTTGAATGAAGCCTGGAAAATTCTCCTTAACTTTTTTGGTTTGTTCGTTTCACTGCTGTAATATGCAGACCTTTGAATAATGCAAGGATTATTTTTAAAATTGTTTCCCTATTGTATTGACACCTTTTCAACGGTTATTAACCGGGATATAAACGGAAAAAAGTATCTTTGCAGGGAGATTTAAAAGTATATTGTCATGCGTAAACTGAAGATAACTGAACTGAATCGTATTAGTGTAGAGGAATTTAAGGAAGCCGAAAAACTGCCTTTGGTAGTGGTATTGGATAATATCCGCAGTCTCCATAATATAGGTTCCGTTTTCCGTACTTCGGATGCTTTCCGCATCGAGTGCATTTATCTTTGTGGCATTACAGCTACCCCACCCCATCCGGAGATGCACAAAACAGCTTTGGGAGCGGAATTTACCGTAGATTGGAAATATGTTGATAACTCTGTTGAAGCTGTTGATAACCTAAAATCCGAGGGATACATCGTTTATTCTGTAGAGCAGGCGGAAGGTAGTGTGATGCTGGACGAACTGGTGCTGGACAAGACTAAAAAGTATGCTGTGGTAATGGGAAATGAAGTGAAGGGTGTTCAACAAGAAGTGATTGACCATTCGCACGGTTGCATTGAAATTCCTCAATACGGCACAAAGCATTCGTTGAATGTATCGGTTACGGCGGGTATTGTTATTTGGGATTTATTCAAGAAACTGAGATAATAACAGGGCTGTTAATAAGCTGTCAATATATCGGGTTTGTTGGAGCTATAGATCGAACACGGTGCATCTATAGATCCAGCGTGTTGCATCTATAGATCCAATAAACTAGTTCTATATAGGTATGATGAGAGATTTTATGAACAGTGGTTTATTTTTATAATCAACCATTTTATTCATTGTAAATTAATGCTTTATCTCCTAATTTATCCTTTTTGTTAACCATGTATTCAACACATATCGGTTGTATGTGGAAAACTTGCTGTACAGTTGGTGTCTTTTCTTATTTTTTGTATATTTGCAGAAAGAAGTTACGAAAAGAGTGTAATTTATTGAAAATGAGCGTAGGTTAATTGCTCTTGATAGTAATAGGTTACGATTTAGTTAGTTATCTACTGCATTATCCTTCTGCGCGTCGCGTAACCTTCAAAGAACTCTTTGTATGCAAAAGTAGCTATTTTATCCGAGATTTTGATATAAACTCCCGGATTTTTTATCACCTCATTCATTAGTTTTTCCGTAAAAGCGGTATTGTTCGTCGGAACACCATTGCCCAAAACGAGTTTAGAACAAACGTGTGCCGACTACCGCATAGCCAGAGAAAAGGGCATTGCCTCACGCCTAAACGATGTTTAGACTGATGAAGCAATGCCCCTTTCTTTTGCGTCTATGCCAAGAGGTGCTTTTACGGGCTACCAGATGATTTTTCTTTTTTAGCTGTTTTTTGTGCCGGAAGCGGAAAGTGAATGCAGAGAGTGTCAGCCTGCCCCATAAATGAAACAAGCGGCCACACACAGCGGGCAATCCGGGAAGAATGATTGTTGCCACCCGGCTGGACAAGTCCCGTCGGATCGGAAAACAATCATACTCCCTTTGTTGTGGTTTGCCCTTTTCACGCTTCCGGTGATGTCTTTTTCCTTTTGGTGATTCCTTTTTTACGGATTTTCCCCTGAAGTTTTTTCTACCCAATCTGCCTCTGGTTTCGTTTACCTCCATTTTGCGCCTTTCAGTGAGCCGCATCAGTCAGTCATTTTCGTTCAGGGCGCAAAGGTAATTCCGGGATTGGACGGGAAAGCAAGGTCAAGCCTCCTGTTTTCTGCGGAAATCTCCAGCCCTTCGGGTAGTATTTCCCCGAAAAACCTTGCATTCCCTAATCCCTACCTTTTCAAGCACCCGAAACGAAAACGACCGATGCGACAGAAAGACGCATAAAAAAAATGTCGGATAAACGAGAGGCAGATAAGATAGTTTGAAACTCAACTCCCTCAGCTCTTGAATCCGCATAAAAAACAAAAAAATCAAAAACAGCGAAGATATGACGGCAACGGCAAATTTCAGACAAGTGGCGCAATACATCGGGTTGGCGATATGCGGCTTGATGATGCGCACCGCCTTCGGGGTGTTCGGCATCCTTTGGGACATCATCAGAGAGATTATAAACGGAGTGTTCCGAGTGGCGATAGGTGTAATCGTGGCTATCCTTTCCACCATTGCCTACTTCGGCTTCATCCTTTGGTTATTCACCCTTTAACCCTTACCGACATGGCAAAGAGAAACAGCAAGACGGTAGCGCAGCAGTGCAGATATTACGAGGTGGACAACATCTTCGTGTATATGGTGGAAACGTACATCAACGGTAATTTTGAAACTTTCCGAAGATTGTACCACGAACTGAACAAGGACACACGGAGGGACTTCATGGACTTCCTTCTCAGCGAGGTAGAGCCGACCTATTGGAGAGAGAGACTTAAACAGACAATCTAAAAACGACAGCGATATGAAAGGAACAGACCATTTCAAAAGAACGATACAAATGTATCTGGAACAGCGGGCGGAGGAAGATACGCTCTTTGCGAAGAAGTACCGCAACCCTGCCAAAAACATAGACGAGTGCGTGACCCACATTCTGAACTATGTGCAGAAAAGCGGTTGCAGCGGCTTCACGGACGGAGAGATATTCGGGCAAGCCATCCACTACTATGAGGAAAACGAGATAGAGGTGGGCAAACCTATGAACTGCCAAGTGGTGGTGAACCATGTTGTGGAACTCACGGAAGAGGAAAAGGCGGAGGCACGTCAGAACGCAGCTCGCAGATACCAAGAGGAGGAACTCCGCAAGTTGCAAAACCGCAACAGACCGCCAGCGAGAAAAGTAACCCAATCCCAACCCTCATTATTTGATTTAGGCTTATGAAACCGAAGACCAAGATACAGAAAAAGGTGGCAAGACTTTCAGCCAACCTTCGCCCCATATCAGCGACACAAATAGATTGGGCATACCGCCACTGTATTGAACATATCGGCTACCGCACCAAGAAAGGGAACATTACCTGCTCCGACTGCGGTCACGAGTGGTACAGCAACAGCGTACTGTGCGACACCCTTGAAGGCTGTACCTGCCCCAAATGCTATGCCAAACTCAAAGTGCAGGACACACGCAAACGTATCTACAAGGAAACGCAGTATTTCAGCGTGATAACCACCTGCAAAGGCTATCAGGTAATCCGTGTGGCGCAGGTCAGATGCGAGAGCAGGAAAGGCGAGCCGATGCACTTCTATTGCCACGAGGTTGTGCAGCGTTGGATTTCACCCGACGGTAAGGTTACGGACATGGCGTTGCTCCGTGGCTTCACATTCTATTACTGCGATGTATGGGCATTGTGCAGCGCGATGGAGATAAGACCGCACAACAGCCTATACGATGATGTTGTGGCAAGAAGCTGTGCATATCCTAAGATGAGGGTATTACCCCAACTCAGACGCAACGGCTTCAAGGGCGATTTCCACGGCATTTCCCCCGTGCGTCTTTTCAAAGCCTTGCTTTCAGACCCAAGAATTGAAACCCTTATGAAAGGCGATGAGATTGAGGTCATGAAACACTTTCTTTTCAATGCCCGTACTGCCGATGAATGCTGGGCATCATATCTGATTGCCAAGCGTCACAAGTATCGGATAGACAACTTCTCCATGTGGTGCGACTATCTGCGTATGCTCAACAAACTCGGTCAAGACCTCCGCAACCCGAAGAACATCTGCCCCGAAGATTTCATGGCGGCACACGACAACGCAACTCGAAAGATTGAAGCCATACACGAGAAGGAACGGGCCGAACAACGCCGCCGCTGGGAGATTGAAAGGCGTGAGCGTGAACAACAGCGGCAACTGCAAAGGGAAAAAGATGCGGAGGATTTCATTGCCAACAAATCCAAATTCTTCGGATTGGTAATCACTGACGAGGAAATAATCGTCAAGGTACTTGAAAGCATAGACGAGTATTACAGCGAGGGCAAGGCACAGAACATCTGCGTGTTCGGCAGTGAATACTACAAGAAAGCCGACACCCTCATACTCTCGGCAAGGATTGGCGGTGAGATAATTGAAACCGTAGAGGTGGATTTGCGGACACTCAAGGTGGTGCAGTGCCACGGCAAGTACAACCAAGACACCGAATACCACGAGCGCATCATAGACCTTGTGAACAAGAACGCCAACCTTATCCGTGAGCGGATGAAAGCGGCATAGCATAAACCCTAAAACAACATTGATATGGAAGTAAGAATCGAAAGCATGATTTGTGTGTGGGACGATAAAATCCCCACCTTGTTCCTTGAATTTGTAAATCTCCTCACTCTCTCAACAAGTGAGGAGGGATTAAGAAAGAGCGTAAAGGAGTTTGCCGAGAAGCACGAACTTGACAAGTTTTTCCTTTACGGCTTCGGCTCTCACCATTTCTACCTGCACCAACGCTACACGAGCAACCCCGAAATAGTGATGAAGAACAGAGTTCTGTCAGTACATTTTTAATCATCTAAAAAGCAACATTATGGCAACACGAATGACCATCAACGGAGTAAGCACCTGTACGGAAGCAGGGACGGAGAAATATGAGCGTTTCCAATCGGGTATCGGCAGACGCAAGCGGACACTTGTGCAGTACGACTACCGCCATACGGACGGAGAACTGTTCACTTGTGTCAAACCCACATTGGACGAGTGCCGAACCGCAAGGAACAAGTGGCTGAACGCAAAGCAGGGAAAGGAGGGCAACCGATGAACACGACCTATCAAACGCTGATAGTCAAATTCAGCGAACCTATCGCGGCATTGGACGGTATCTTTGACGATGCCCAAGCGTGGGGAACGGACACCCTCAAAGGGTGGATAGATGATTACGAAAGCACACGTTTCACCGCCACCGACAGCCATACGGCAGTCATCACGAGCGAGTACAATATGGAGTGTGTGAAGGAGTGGCTGCAACGGCAGACACCCATTGCCGAGATGCGAGAATTTTGAACAAGTTGGCGGTGTCCGCACCGCCAGCACTTAAAACCCTAAAAACAACGAATATGATAGCACAGACGATATTACAGCAGATAGGTGGAAAACGCTTTACCGCCATGACAGGTAGCCGAGATTACATCAATATGGGCAACGGCTTACGGATGAGCCTTGCAAGGAACAAGACAAGTGCCAACCGCCTTGACATCATCTATGATGCGGGGGCAGATCTCTACAATATGCGCTTCTACCGCAGGACATTCAGCAAAAAGACATTCGAGTGCAGGACGAAGGACATTGCCGTACACGAGGGTATCTATTTTGATATGCTGGAGGAAATGTTCACGATGGTGACGGGACTTTACACACGCTTTTAAGAAGAGGAACGGGCGGTAAAATCGCCGCCCGCTACTTTTGTCAGTGAGCAGTGGGCGGCACAAAAGTAGCAAAAAGCCCAAGTTCCAATCTGTGATACAATTTACAAAAACAAGTTTTAATCATGGAAGCAATCAGACAGAACGGAAAAATCATCTTGCACAGCAACGACGGCATAAGCATAAAGATGATTTTCAGAAACCTTACGGGAAGGAATTTTCAAGGTCAGGAGTATGCGGACTATATTAGCCACATCGCAATTGGGAGCATGGGGTTTACGCCCGGTAGCATTGAGCATTGCAGGGACGGTGGCGTGATAGACACGGGAACAATCCCGAATGTATGAAAAGCGGAAAATCCAATGAAGTTGGCGGCTTCATCGGATTTTTCCGAAATAATCATTAAGTATTTTAATTTTGAAATGTTTTTTGTAAGAATGTTAGTAGTTTAGACATATCTTCCTTTCGATATATCATTTCACAAACTTTTTGAACAAATACATTTTCTTCTATTCCTTGTTCTTTTAAGTTTTTAATGAGGTAATTATAAAACGCCTTGTCGTCATTCTTTTTGATTAAACTATCCACCACTTCTTTTAGTGATTTAACTTTGAAAAAACGGTCACCTATTTCCTTGAAAAAATCAGCATCTTTATTTACAATAATTTTTTCATGTAGGTATTTTTCCAAACTATGTATTGGCAGAAAATTTATTGTTAAATTAGTATATAATCCCTTTTGCTTATATAGTTGTTCAAAATCCGGTTTTACATCACCATCAAGAACACTTAATACTTTTGTTCCAACCCCTGCTAAATTTGACTTACAAATATCATCTTGCATTTTTAACACATTCTCCCAACCACCACTTGGTAGAATATTAATCAATTTACTTTTATACAAGGCATTTTCATCAATTATATTCTCCAATATATATTTAGCCAACACATCCTCTACTAAAATAAGAAAATCGTATCCCGAATGTTGATAAATATCTCGTGTTGCATATGATGGATAACATGGATTTACAATAGCGATATTATCCAACTCCTTTTGTAAATGAAAAATATTTGAAGGCTTTATTTTCCTAAGTAATTCTATTGAATGACTTGAAAAATATATAGCAAGATTATACTCTGTAGCCAATTTTTGCAAAAAATCAACTAACCTCATGATTGCAGATGGATGCAATGCTAATTCAATTTCATCTATCAATATAAGCCGTACATCTTCAGACTTTGCAGGGCGAACAATGACAACATTCAACATATGCAATAAGCTAATCAACATATTTTCTCCTGCACTCATACAAAACTGATTAACTATTCCATTAGTTCCTTCAATGAAATATGGAATTCCTTTGAACGCTTTAAGTTGTGCTAATGTTCTATTTTTAATGCGTTTAAGATTTGTATAGAAATCATAATTTCCATGCAAAATATAACTTAAATTGCGCGAAACAAACGAATCTGCATCAGTTAAAATTGTATTATTAACTCTTTCAGCTTTTAGTAATGTATCATAATTTGCATCTATAAAACGCATTCCATGTATTATGCTACCTTCATAAAAACCTTTTAGAGATATTATATCAGTTGAACTACAACTCCATCCTCTACTGGCTTTTGTCCAAGAATTTTCTTTTCCATCATAGGATATTGTGATTTTACTATTAGATGAATAATCATGAGGTTGAAAAACATTGAATGCAGAGTTACGTACAACCTTAGAAATGACTGTCATGATAGTACTTTTGCCTGTTCCATTAGCTCCAGTTATAGCATAAAGTCCTGTTTCTATTGGTAGATTTAACTCAATATTATTGATGTTCTTTAATTGTTCTATTTTTATATTTAATTTATTATTCATAATTGTTCTGTCTTTGGACGCAAAATTAGGCATTTTATACTGAATGACAAAATGTTATCATAAAATAATACAACTAAAGTAATATTGAGGTGATACATAATTACCCCTGCTCTTGAATTATAAAACAGAGGTAATTATTTTTTTTACGAATTTTGCATCAATCACGGGATATACAGCAGCGCAAACTCCACCTTTCTCCGTGTGAGCAGCATGGCATGGCGTTTTCCCTTGTAACTGCAAAAAGCAATATATTCATGGTAGATGTTCCTGTCGCCAGCCTCCAACTTCTTTATCAAGGTGCTTTTGGGGATTGTCTTGCTACCCAAAAGCCGGTATGGACCCACGTTGTAGGCAAGCGTGGCGAGTAAAAGGCTGTCTTTCCCGAACTGCCGGAACATCGCGCAGAACTTCCGCAAGTCTTTCCGCAGAAGCACGTCCGCCTGCCGCTTCGTCATGGTTCGTGCCGAATATCTTTCGTCCGGCAGAATTTTGTGACCCCAACCCACGTATGGGTGGTGTTTTTCCGAGTGCCAGCCCTCAAAATATTTCGTGCAGCACACCGCCCTCTCGAAAAGTGGCAAACGGTAGATTGCCGCCTGCCCGTCCATTCCCTCTCGGCGGCTGATCCGTGCGGACACGGAACAGACCGCCATAAGCGAACAGAGCATTACCATGAATACACGCATCATTTCAGCAAGGGGCTGAAGTTGCCGATGGGAACGATGGTCAAACCGTCATCCTTTACATTCCGGTTGTTGAAGTCAAATTCCAGCTCGAAGGAGTTGCCGAAGTTGTCCTCCACCACCACAATAAAGTTGTGCGCCTCTTCGCCCTCCGCCGTGTAGTACAGGCGGAACTTTTCGTTCTCCAGCAGGTAGCGGTCGTTGGGCAGGAAGGTGATGCCGTTATCCATTT
The DNA here is from genome assembly GCF_003603495.1 of Bacteroides sp. AM41-16. Classification (NCBI taxonomy): domain Bacteria; kingdom Pseudomonadati; phylum Bacteroidota; class Bacteroidia; order Bacteroidales; family Bacteroidaceae; genus Bacteroides; species Bacteroides sp. AM41-16. The sequence continues at coordinate 24,795 of NZ_QTNE01000032.1, forward strand.
TCAACTTTCCTTCTCCCTCAAACTGAAAATAGCGGATGGTATAAAGCGTGTTAGCGAAGTCGCCCTCCTTTTTCAGTTCACAGCGGATTTCCACCGTCTGCCCCTTTGTCACCTTGTTCGGCACGGGCATGACCTCCACCGTGAAGGGATAGGACTGTTGGATGTCCATGTCGTCATCGCACGACACGAGGGTGAATGACACAGCGGCTATCAGGCATAACGCCACCACCTTAAAGATGTTTGTACTCTTGTTTCTGTTGTTCAGTATGTTCATTGTTCTTCGATTTTTAGATGATTGTTTTTCTGTTTTTTCGTTGTCCGTTGCAGGTACTCATTCAAGTCCTTGCAACCGTCATAGAGGGAGGAACGGTCGGCGACACGCGCCCCATACCGTTTGGCAAGAGCGTCAAGCGTCCGCCGTCCGGCTTCGTCACGGTCAAGGAAGCATCCGATGCGCCCGTAGCCGTCCAGCAATTCCGCCGCCTTCTCCACGTTGGCGACAGAGTTCAGAACAAGGCAGTCAGCGTTACCGGTTACGCCAAGCGTCACAGCGGAGAGAAAGTCCATGAAGCCCTCAAACACGAGGCACTCGTCAGCCGGGATTTCCTTCGTCCTTGCCAAAGACACATCTTTTGGCGGGATGCACCCCTTGAAAAATCGGCTTCGGACTTCATATCCACCTGCCATATTCAGGAAACCGACAGCAAAATACCGTTTTCCACGCACACTGTAGTTCAGACGGCAACAGTGACGGGATGTGATGGCGATGGGTATGCCACGTTCCGCCAGATAGTCCGTCAACGGTGAGCGAAGTAACGGAGCGACCTCCACATCCTCAAAGACGGGTTCGGTCGGCTTCGGGAGATAGGCGGGCTTTTCCCATCCGGCAACCGTCATATTGGCGGCTTCCGCTATGAACTTCGCTTGCTTCATGAAGTCATCGCTTTGCAGAAACTCCCCGGCAAGCGTGAAGATGTCGCCGCCCTTGCCCAAACCGAAGTCGTACCAGAGCTGTTTCGCCACGTTCACACGGAAAGAGGGTGTGCGCTCGCCCCTGTACGGGGCAAGATACCACAGCTCGTTACTGCTCCTTCTAACAGGCTCATGCCCCAGCCGTGCGAGAAAATCCGTAAGCGGCATCCTTCTGACAGCATCTATTTCCGTCCTTTCCATGCCCGTGTCAGTTGATGATGAACTTGATACCGACCCCGAACTGCGTGTGAAACTTCCGCGTGTCGCCACCCCAAAGGCAACGCTCCCGCAGATTGGCAAGCAGGGCTATACGGTCTGCCACGTAGCATTCCACATCGAGCGTCAGCGCGCCGCCGTAGATGAAGGCGTCCCGGTCGTGCAGCGTAGAACCGTCATGCAGCACCTTCGTTCCCCAGTTCACCGACTCATATCCGGCAAGAGCCGAAGCCCCGGCATAGACGAACACGATTTTTCGAGCGTCCGACAGTATCTTGAAGTAATAGCCGCCCTCCGCCGTGAACTGCGCCACGGGTATCTTGGTGTTCTTGTAAGGATTGTTTTTCAGGAGGTATTCGCCACCGAACACCCACTTGTTTCCCCTCTTCGTGTAGGTGGAAAGAGACGCCCCGAAACTGTAGCCGCCGTCCTTGCCACCGGGATTGAAACCGTCCGCCATGTCCGCCCTTACCTCGATGCCATGCATCTTCGGCAGACACCGCTGGGCGTGCGCCTGCCCCGTGAAAAGGGCAAGCGACGCGATGATTATTGCGATGTATTTTCTCATGGTCAGCGCACTTGAAGTTCGTTAATGGTGCTGGCTCGTACCAAATCCTCGTTCTCAATCACGAAGGACTGGTGACGGCCGCCGTTCTTCTCGTTCAGCTCCACCACGAGGCACTTGTCGTCGGGGATGGTGAACTTCGCCATCGTGAAGACCGTGCGCTCACTTTTTTTGCCCGGCACGAGAGTGGCGTAGTTCTGCGCACGGAGCGGCAGAATGATCTGCTCCTGCACGGCGGTACGTTTCGCCACCTTCTTGTCCACGATTTTCCAAGTGATGTAGTCCACATCGAAAGGCACGTTGCTCTGGTTCTTTATCTCCGTGTGGAAGTAGAGTAAGCCGTTGTGCGTGTAGATGCCTTTCAACAGGTATTGGATGCCGAAACGCTTGCAGCCGATATGCTTCACCTCGCGCTTGTTCTGTTTGTGGATGGACTTCATGATAAGGCGCACCAGCATCGGGCTTTCGCTGCCCAGCTCTTTCAGATAGATTTCCTGCGCATTGTTCGGGCGGTTCACCGTACTGCCGTCATGGATGAAATCGCACATCTCCACGTTGAGTAACAGCGGTTCGGCGGCGTACTTCACGTTGAAGGTGTAGAAACTGCCGTCCTCCGTGATGACGGACATATTCGTTTCGTTGGGAAAATTTCTCACGGTAGCCTTCACGCGGATGACGTTCTCCGCTCCGTCGGCTTTCCCGGCAATCAGGTCGGGCGAGCCTAAATCGACATAGCGCACCTCCGCCGGAAAAATGACGTGGACGGTCTTGTCATAGGTCACTTCCAGTCCGTGCGGCGGTATCATGCGGTCGAAGGTCAGCTTGCGCGACAGACCGTGATACAGGTCGCCGTCCGCCTCCTTCTGCGGATAGACCTCCTTCGTCAAGGTCGGCTGTTCACTTCCTTTGGTCGTTTCAACGGTTACATTCTCCTGCGCGTTGGCAGTTGCGATGCCCATAGCGAGGGCAAACATGATGATTACTTTTCTCATTACTTTTGGATTTTAGTGGTAAATGTTTTTTTGATTGATTGTTGTTTTCAGTCCTTTTCCTGATAGAGCATGACCCTGTACCCGGCTTTCAGATGCACCTTTACGGTTCGCATCTTCTTGGCGATGTACTGGCTCGTGCCTTGTATCAGCCCCTTGCCCAAATCGGAGGCGAGCTGCGCCCCGGCATTGGTGGAGATGTTGATGCTGCTCCCTAACGAGCCGCCCATGTTGGCGGCGACCTCCCTGACGGCGTTCATCTCCATCGAGTTCGGGATGAAGATACCGGGCTGTCCGTCCGTGTCATAGACCGCAAGCTCCACCGGGATAATCGTGCCATCGTATTCCAGCGAGGTGACCTCGATGTCGAGCCGCTCACCCTGTATCTTGCCCGTGCCGACCACCACTGCATTGCGTGGGATTGTTCTGCCCGCCACCGCCATAGGCTCCAGCAGGCGCAACCTTACCGTCTGTCCGTCCGTCACGCTCTGCGCACCATGCACACATGCCGGGATGGTATTCCGGTCCGATACCTCTGTAGTGCCGACAGCCGTGTTGAACCCCCGGTTGCGCTCCTGCGAGAAGGTGGCGACAAACTCCGCGTTGCTCATGGGCTGTGCAAGGGAGGAAACGACTTGGCGGGTCACTTGCCTTACGGGTGTCGCCGTGTTCTTCTTTCCCTTCTGCACGGTGGAAGGCTCTGCCGCCTGTTCCGGCTTTCCTCCGTTCTGACCGCCCATGTACTTTGCCGCCAGCTCATAGGACTTCTCCATAAGTGCCACCTGTTCGTCCATAGATGAAGTCCTGCCCTTCTCGCTTTCCAGTTCCGACTCCAGCGAGGCGATGCGCTCCAACAGCTCATCCATCTCGGCATTGTCGTTCTTCGGCTGTTCGTAGAAGTTGCCGAGGGTGGCGTTCAGGTCACGGTAGGCGGCTGCGGAGGATTGGATGGTCTGCGGCGTGGCGGGCTGTGCCTTTTCCTCTTTGCCGCCCGGATTGGCGAGGTCGAAGTCCGTCCCGTCCTCCGTTCCAGCTATCTCGCGGTCGAACATGTCGCCCAGCTGCCCGATGGCACGGTTGCGGCTCTCCAGACGCTCTTCCATCTCCCCATGCTCGTAGGCTTTCAACTTGTCGCCGATAATCTGCCGGTTCGCCTTGTCCGCGTCGGGCATCTCGGTGTTGTATCCGTCTGTTCCCGGCTGTTGCTCCTTGCCGGAGGACGGGGCGAATATCAGCCACATCGCCCCGATGAACACCAGCACCATAGCGGGCAGGACTATCATCTTCTGCCGTTTCAGCCGCTGCGCCTCGGTCAGCGGTTCGCGCCCCTTTTTCGGCTTTCCCGTGTCGGGAGCGGCTTTGTTCTCTTTCGTCGGTTCATTCTTCGTCTGTTCCATATAAATAAGGTGTTAAGTGATTGTCAGTTTCCACCGGGGTCGGCAGTTCCACCCGTCCGGCGTGTCCCGTTTCCATGCGTAAGCCGTCGTTCCTGCCGATGTCATAGACGGCTCTGCCGAAGGTGTAGAGGGCAAGCACCGCGAAGGCGGCGAGCATCCCCAGTACGATGCGGCGGCGTGTTTCCGGCGGCAAACCGTCCAGATACCCTTTGAGCCTTGCCACCAGCCGTTTCCGTTTGTCGTGGAGCTTCCAGTACACGCCCCACATTGTTTTTCTGATACTTTTTACTTTCCGTTTCATAATCCGTTACCGTTTGATAGTCTGTAAATCCTTATTCTCGATGATGGTGAAACCCTCGATGGTGAAGCCGTTGGGATTGTCGTCCGACCGTGATGCGTTCAGCAGGCGGCAGGTGGTCACGAGGCTGCGCTCGGTGACGTTGCTTTGCCGGATGATTTTCTGCGTGGCGTAGGTCACGGCTCGGTAGGGATAGGCGTTGAAGTCACACACCACGCTGTCCACCTTCAACACTTGGTTGATGTTTCCGGCGATGATGCGGTTGTAGTACCCCTTCTCGGCGAAGTCCGAATAATAGTGGTACACGCTCTTGTCTGCCAGCAGCAAGGCACGTTTTACGTTGTGTTCAATCGCGCTTTTTTCAGGTGACAGCGTGAAGAAAAGCTCGTGGAAGCGGCGCACATGCTCCCGTGCCTCCGCTGGACGGTTCTGCGACAGATCCTGCGACAGCGCAAGCATCAGCGACTTGCCGTTGTCCAACACATAGATTTTCTCCCGTTGCTTCTCCGCGAAACGGTAGGAGTTCCACACGCTCCACACCGTCACCACGGTGCACAGCGAGAGGAAGACGATACCGAACAGGCGTATCTGCCTGAACGATGATTCGATGTTTTTAAGTGACTTAAATTCCATTGTTGTTTATTCGTTTTTAATTGTCAGTTGATTATTTCAGCAGTTTCCCGGCACGTCCGACCACGTTTCCTGCGGCTGCACCCGCCACGCTGCCCGCCATGCTTCCGGCTCGTCCCGCCATCTGGTTCACGTTGCGACCGTAACCGCCCATGCCTCCGGCTTGGATAATCCAGCCGGCAACGGTGGGAATGGTGAAGTATCCGATGATGCCGATGCAGAGGAACACGATATACACCCCGTCGCTCGAATCCAGCGAGAAGTTCGGGTCTGCCTGCATCCGCTCGATGTCGCTTTGCAGCATCAGCACCTGTATCTTCGCCAGTATGGTGCTGAACATGTCCGACACCGGAAGCCACAGATAGACCTGTATGTAGCGGCATATCCACTGCGTGAGCGTGCTTTGGAAACCGTCCCATACCGACAGGGCGAAGGCTATCGGACCGAGTATCGCCAGCACCACGAGAAAGAAGGTGCGGACGGTGTCTATCACGAGGGCGGCGGCTTGGAACAGCAGTTCCAGTATCTCGCGGAAGAAGTCGCGGATACTCTTCTTCATGTTGTACATTCCCCGGTCGATATACATTCCCGCCATCGTCACCATGTCGGAGGGCGACCAGCCGAGTTCCTCCAGTTGCTTGTCAAATTCCTCGTTGGACACGAGGTAGGCGGTTTCGGGGTTGCGTACCATCGCCTCGTATTCCAGCTTGTCCTTCTGCTCCCGGTATCGGTTCATGTCCAGCGTTTCCGCCTCCAGCATCTTTGCCGTGCCCTGTACGACGGGTGAGAGGATGCTGTTTATCGTGCCCAGCACCACAGTCGGGAAGAACATGATGCACAGACCGATGGCAAAAGGACGGAGCATCGGGAATACGTCTATCGGTTCGGCTCTCGCCAGCGACTGCCATACCCGGTAGGCGACGTAGAACAGCGCACCCAGCCCGGCGATGCCTTTCGCCACACCCGCCATGTCCCCACATAGCGGCATCATCTGCTCATAAAGTGAGCGTAAAATCTGATGAAGGTTATCGAACTCCATAGGCTTACCAGTATCTTTCGTTCATGTTCCCGTACAGCCCCATGATGCGGTCGAGGTCGTTCTTTTTCTTCGCACGCAGATAACTCACGGAGATGTTCTTGTTGGTGTAATAGCTCACAAGGTTGCGGTAACGCTTCATTTTGGAGTAGCAGCGTTCCACCACGTCCATGCGCTCCTTGTCGGTCATGGAGAGCGTGGTGATGTTCACCACATTCTTCAGTTCCGTCAATACTTCGTTGCTCTCTTCCAGCAGTTTCGTGTAACCGAAAGCGATTGCCGACAGCTCTTCTGGTCTGAAATTTCCATCACGGAGCATCCTTTGGAAACTGTTTACATAAATGTCGGTGATGTCGCCTACCATCAGGATGGTCTGCTGCACCTTGCGGGCGTCCTTGACGAGATTGTTCACCGATTTGAGGGCATCGTAATACTTTTTGCCCTGCTGATAGATTTTCACCGTTTCCTGAAAGTTGCTCACCATGTTCGTGGCAGTCTTGGAGGTATGGATGATGTTTTTGGAGGCATTGATGATACCCTGCGCCAGATTGCCCGGATCGCTTACGACCCACTGTGCGCTTGCCCTGCCTGCGAAAAGCAGGCACAGGCAGATAATCATTGTTATTCTTGTTCTCATGTTACTTTGGATTTTAGTGGTTGTTATTCTTCTGTCGGGTGTCCCGGCTGCGGTTTCACCCGCACATAGTCGCCGCCCGGCGAGAAGGTCAGCACGTCCGTTGCCTCGTTGTAGGACACGTCGATGCGGAAGCCGGTGTTCATGAACAGGTTGTCGTTTTCCTCCTGCAAGAGATAGGTTTCCGGTTTCAGCTTGCGGCGCAGACCGCTCCGGCGGAACACCGTCACCTTGTAGGCTTCGCCCTCCTTGTAGATAAGCACATCGGGCTTCCCCTCCACGCTCTCCCAGTTCCCGCACAGCATATCACGGCGGTTATCGACCACATCGCAGGATTGCAGCATCATGACCGCCAATCCGATCAGGCACTTGCTGACTTGCAGCATTTTAACTTTTGATAAATTCATACGCATTTCTTGTTTTTAGCTGATGATTAAATGATTAACTTTTGGTTCTCCGCTTCTCGGCAAGTTGCCGGATGGCGGCTTCGATGTCGCCGCCCAACTTCTCCGCCAGACGGTAAACCTCCACTTTCTCCGTTTCCTCGGTGGTGTACGCGTAGGCTAAGCACCCAGCGCCTTGTCATATTTCTATGGTAGGTTTCC
>NZ_QTNE01000033.1:0-23778 GCF_003603495.1 Bacteroides sp. AM41-16
AGTATCATTCCAACAATTATCTATGCGACTTCATGTCGCACCCACGGTGTGTCCAAATGATGAATAGCAACACACCTTTTTTGTGCATTTACGCCTGTACCTAACATGGATGTGGAGCCGAACAATACTCGTACCGAACCCTCGTTCATGGCTGCTATCACCGCCTTTCTTGCCCTCTCGTTCTTGCACTCCTGAATGAAGCGAATCTCTGACGAGGGTATTCCATAATCCTCTATCAGCTTACGCTTGATTTCAGAATACACGTTGAATTCCCCAGGTCTGTATGTGCCAAGATCTGAGAATACGAACTGCGTGCCCTTGTGATTGTCATAGCGTTTGTAATAGTCCGCTATCATCTTGGCACAATGGCTCGCCTTATTGTCGGGATGATCCTCACAAGTCGGGTCTATCATGCGCATATCGAGAGCCATCTTTCGGGCATAGTCCGTGGCAATGAGCATCTTTGCCTTCTCTTCCGTTTCTGACAGTGGAAGTCTGCCGAGGATGGTAGCATCGCCCGTCTTGGCAAACTCCATCAGTTTTTGGATGAAGTCCTCCTGCTCGGGTGTCGGTGGTATGTTATGAAGGATCTCGTTCTTCTGTGGTCTGTCCACGCCAACCGCCTCCGCCGTGCGATAGTCGGTTATCTCGTTGTAGAAAGCAGCAAGCTCCGGTACCTTGATGAAGTATCTGAAACGTTCCTTCTGTACGATGTTGTTGGTGACGTTAAACTCGAAGTCGGTAGTTTTCTTGGCGAAGATTGCCGCCCACGCATCGAAACAGCGGATGTCCTGACGCTCCAGTTCCTTGGGGCGCAGGTACTTGAAAAGCAGATACAACTCAGTCAGTGAGTTACTGATAGTTGTTCCCGACAGAAATGTCGCTCCCAAGTCTCTGCCTGTCCGCTCCTGTATGGTTCGGATGGCAAAGAGCATATTGAGTGCCTTCTGGCTCCCCTCGCTGTTGCCGAGTCCTGCCACACGGTCGTGACGGGTGTTGAACATGAGGTTCTTGAACTGGTGGCTCTCGTCCACAAACAAGTGGTCGATGCCCATCATGCGGAAGTCCACCACATCATCGGTACGCTGCTCGATGCTGTAGGCTATCTTCTGCAACTTCACCTCCAGATTCTGCTTTCGCTTTTCCAAGCCTTTGAGCATTCCCCTCGACACGTCTTTGCCCTGCGTGCGTATCACTTCCAAGTTTTCCTCCACGGTATCAAGCTCAGCCTGCAATATCTGCCGCTGGAGTTCTGGCGATTGCGGTATCTTCCCGAACTGGTCATGCGACATGATTACACAGTCATAGTCGTTGTTCTTGATGTTGTTGAAGAAACTGACACGGTTCTTGGTGGAAAAATCCTTCTCCGAGGCATAGAGTATCCTCGCATGGGGATAAGCTGTCTGATAGGTGGCAGCTATCTCCGCGACATTGGCTTTCAGCCCGATAATCATCGGCTTGTGAGCCATACCGAGGCGTTTCATCTCATGCGCAGCCATGCACATGATGAGGGTTTTGCCTGTACCTACGGCGTGGTCACATATCCCGCCGCCGTTCTGCAAAAGCATCCAAACACAGTCCTTCTGACTTGGATACACACTCTTGATGCCATACTTTCCGCCAAGGGCTTTCAAGTCCAAGCCGGGGAAGGTCTGGTGAGAACCGTCATACTTCGGACGCACGAAGCAGTTGAACTTCCGGTTGTACATTGTGGTCAAGCGTTCCTTAAAGGAGTCAGACTGCTCCTCCAGCCATTCAGTGAACCCGTTGCGGATTTCGTCAATCTTGGCATTGGCAAGCTGTATGCCCTCGCTGTCACGCACCTTGATGTCGTTGCCGTGTTCATCCTCACCGATGCTCTTCATCATGTCGGGACAAGTGTTGTGCAGGGCATGTTTCAGAAGACTCATGCCGTCATAGTTGCGGTAATAGCCCTTCACCATATACTCATCCGTGATGGCCATGGTCTTCATACTGCATTTTGCCGAATATTCGTCCATGCTGTCGGAATAGACGATGCTGACCTGTGTATTGAAGAGGTGGCTCATGTAAGCGGAATACACACCTGTAGGTATCCAACGCTCACCGAAGTTGAAGTCCAGGTCCTCAAAGGCTATCGGTTCGGGAATGCTTGCCTTCAAGGCTTCCAACGACTCCCTCACGATTGCATGGTCGGGATTTTCCTTCAGCCATTCTTCTATACGCTCCGCTTTCTCTATGACATTGCCAGCAATGAAGCGGTCGGCTATCTCGTAGCCGTCTATGAGCGGATTGTAATAGATGCGCCCTTTAAGCGCTTCCGTCAGTTCCGGTTCCAGCATATCCGATAATTCAGTCATATACGGCAAGTCGATACGGCCGAACTTGTTGAGCGAGGCGGTGAGCGCTTCCTCTGGAGAATCGACATGACTGACCTCGTCAAGCGAAAAAGAGACCGGGTGGTCGAAGATGTCTGACTTTATGAACTGTCCGTTTTCCACCCGTTCCAATGACAGCATGTCGCGCCCTGAGGCATCCATGAGGATGAACTTCACGTTCTGCTTGGCATTGAGGTTGCCGAAGCGAATGAAGAAAGCGTCATAATAGACATTCAGACTCTCACGCATCTGCTTGTTTTCCGTCTGTTCTTCCGCTTCATAGGTGTAAAGTTTCTGATAGGCATCACGGAGGGCGATATACAGGACAGCCTTTTCTTTCTGCTCCATATTCAGATCCAACGGCATGAAGGTAGCACCATACTTGGTAAGGTCTTTCAATACACCGATATTTCTGGCAGAGTCGAGCACCATAGAACCCTCACGATGAAAACTATCCAGTTTCTCATCAAATGGACGGGGCTTCATAGCATCCTCTTTCTTCTTTGCCAGCTCTTCCCGCTTTCTTTCTTGCCCTTTTTGTTGTTCCCGCTCATGATCTGTTTCTTCCAATGTGTTCTGAGTCTTGGAATCTTCTTTTGGCTCATTCCCTTTCGACTGTCCATACCCGATTTGAGCTTTGAGAACTTCTATCGGTTCCATCGGCGGCTTGAACTTCGGATCAAGCGTATCTTCAACGCCCAAAGCCTTGAGTTGTTCCTGACGGTGCAGTTCCGCCTTTTGGCGCAGCAGCACCCTGTCTTCGGGAGCCATGGTCATCATCATCTCGTAAAAGCCGTTGATTGGCGGATTCTCTTCCCAAGAGATGCTTGCGTATGGCTCATCCCCAAGCAGGATTGGTTTTGTCTCCTGTGCTGTTTCCTGCTCTTTTGCATCTGTCAACGAAGGCTTTTCTTCTTTTTCCACAGGCTTTGTCACAACTTCAAAAGTCGGATTTACGCTTTTTACCAACGGACTTGCTTTCTTCCTTGACACTTTCTTGGCGACAGCACCCACTGTTACCTCTGCTTTCTTCTTTGTAGCATGGACAGTCAGACGGTTTTCTTCTTCCATTCCCCAAAGGTCAAACAGCGTCATTTGCACTGGTGGCTGATGATGATTGGACTTTTGGGATAGCTCTGCATCATCAGTAGGCTTTTCCTGCTTTTGCAAGGATACTACCGTATCGCTCTGCTTTTCCTCAATGGAAGGCTTTATCTTCTCTGTTTTTTCTATCTTTTCTGTTTCTTCAACCTCCTTAACTTCCTCAGCCTTTGTTTCCTCTATCCCCAAGTATCGGTTCAAATTGAGGTTCTTCTTAAAGTCTTCATGGAGCATCTTTCGCAAATCCTCTGCAATGCCTTCCACGCCATCCTCATGCGTGTATATCATTGCAGGTTTGCCGAACGGGTCAGTATCCAACTTTGCTGTTGTATGGATAATGCGTTCCGGATGCTCCAGAAAGTAGTTGTTTGTCGGAATGCGGTTCTCGTCATTATAGACGGTATCAAGCAGGTTGTCGTCTCCTCGCAGCGACTCCTTTTGGCTGTTTTTCTGGAGGATGATGAGGTCACTGCCCACTTCCGTATTGGCATTTTCCGTGAACAGGTTGTTGGGAAGACGAATCGCTGACACGAGATCAGCATGATAGAGCATCATAAAACGCGCGGCACTGTTGTTTTTGGCATTCAATACGCCTTGTGAGGTGATGAAGGCAACCAACCCGCCGTCCCTTACCGTATCAAGAGCCTTGACAAAGAAGTAGTTGTGTATGCGTCTGGTGACAAGTGCCCTCATGCCTTTCATGGCTGTATAGGACGGATCAAACACGGCAACATCGCCAAAGGGAATATTTGAGATGGCGAGGTCGAAGTAGTCATTGAAAGGCTTTTCTATCTTCTCGAATCCCTCTATGCGCACTTTCTGCTCCGGGTGCAGATGGCAGAGTATCTTTCCCGTAAGCAGGTCTTTTTCAAATGCCATAATGTCTGCCTTGGGATTGTTATCCAAGACGGAATCGACAAAGGCACCGATGCCTGCCGAGGGTTCAAGCACCTTTTCGGGGATGATCTGATGCTCTTTCAACACATCCGTCAGAGCCTCCGTAACGGCTGACGGCGTGTAGAATGCCGTGAGGACAGACTGTTTCAGACTGTCCATCAACTGTTTGTACTCGCTTTCGTTCTTGCTGTTTTCACGGATAAGTCTATGCAGCTCCACTGTTGGAGCAAACAATTCAAGGTCTGACTTTGTCCAATGGACGGCATCCGCCAGTTCCCTGGCAGGGTTCAGGATGCACTTCAATCCCCCGAATCCGCAATAACGCTCCAGAAGGAGACGCTCACGGGCGGTCGGCGTGCGCTGTTCCCTGTCAAGGATGAATGCCGTCTCTATCGCCTTGATGTTGTCGTTCAGCCGTTGTTTTCTATTGTACGCCATTTGACTCTATGAAAAGGGCTACGGCTCCAGTCAACTCCGTGTAGAGCTGGTCGTAGTCCGGTGACTGGGCAAAATCGTCATCGGTGAGGTCGTAAATGGAATACACGTTGTCAACCAAAGGCAGGAGGTTCTTGACAAACGCTTCCTGGTCTTCTACTGCTACCTCCAGGGGAAACTCACTGTCAACAACATCATACAGGATGCTGTACTTGGAAAAGCGGAGACCTTTCAGCAATGCTGACATGGCAAGCTCTTGTGCCGCATCGGCAAAGAGGGCATCACGCCGTGCCTGCTCATATACTTCTGCGGCATGGTCTGCACGTTCGCGGATAAAGTCCGCATCGCTGGCTTGTGGAAAACGGTTCTCTCTGAGATGGTTCAAGAGATACAGTCCGTAATAGGACAACTCTGTCTGTGCCTGTTTCTTTCTGTTCATTTGTCTGTTGAATGGATTAAGTGGTGAATAATAAACCGTGGATGGCGGTTGATGTTTGTGTGAAAGCAAGAAAAAGGCACTCGGTATCCCTCCGAGTGCCGCCACTTAATCCACAGTAAATAAAAGCATCCTGAATAAAGACACCATTTATGAACCATGTTTCGGTGGCAAAGGTACAAACTATTTCTTGTATCTCTTCACATTTCCTCGCTTTTCTGCTGTTTTGCGCTCTGCAAAGACGAATTTCGTGTTGAAATTCTCGTCAAAGGCTATGGCTGCGGAGAAAGGCTTGCCTTGCTTGCTGGTGAAACCATTGAGCGTTCTGGTCTTGCCCTTGGTGAGCAAGTCGGTGATGTCGGCATCTGTGAGCAACTTTCCTGCTACCTGCTTGAACACTGGCATACCGCACTCCTTGTTGCTGCATCTTACTACCTTTCCGAAGAACTGCATGATACCTTGCTTGCATTTAGGACACTGGCAGCCGGAATCCTTGTGGCTGAAAAGTCTGTCACAACCTAACAATTCCGCAGTGATTTCACGGGTATAGCCTTCGATACTATGGGTGAACCCGTCTGCACTTGCTTCACCTCGTTCAATCTTGGCAAGTTCCGCCTCCCATTTGCCCGTCATCTCCACATTGGCAATCGCCATGTTCTTCACCACGGAATGCAGGGCGAGTCCTTTTTCCGTCGGCACGAGTTTCTTCTGCTGGCGCACCATATACTCTCGTTTGAGCAAAGTCTCGATGATGGCGGCACGTGTGGCAGGTGTGCCTATACCGATGTCCTTCATTGACTGGCGCATCGTATCATCTTCTATCTCTTTGCCTGCGGTCTCCATTGCTGCAAGCAATGTGGATTCCGTATGCAAAGGCTTCGGCTTGGTCTTACCCTCCGTGATGGTGCAGCCAGAAAGAGTGATATGCTGTCCTTCTTGCCAGTTGGGAATGACTTGATCCTTGACCTCATTGTCGGTTGCGTCTGCATCCTTGTCCTGCCTGTTGTTCTTTTCCTTGAGCGACAACGCTCGCCAGCCAGTCTGTCGGATGATGGAGCCACTGATGCCAAACTCAACTTCATGATCCACTTGCGCCGATACTGATGTGATGTCCTTGATGCAGTCTGCCGAGAACGCTTCTATCATCCGGCACAATATCATGTCATAAACGATCTTCTCGTCCTTGAAAAGACCGACAGCAGGATTCTCTGTGATGAGCAGGGCATGGTGATCGGTCACCTTGGCTGCATTCACGCTGTTCTTGCTGTAGTCCTCACTGCCAGGCAAGAGTTTCACTTTCTCTCCATATTCCGAATGATTCTCCAGATTCTTGAAGAGTTTGGGAAGGGTGGCAAATATATCATCCGAGATATAGCGGCTTGATGTTCTTGGATAGGTGATGAACTTTGCCTCGTAGAGTTTCTGGGCGATGGATAGTGTATGCTCTGCCGTGAAGCCATGCTGGGAGTTGGCTTCTTTCTGCAAGGTGGTAAGGTCGTAAAGGAGCGGTGCCTTCTCCACCTTTCGCTTGGTTGCGACCTTTGTGATGATGGCAGAACCGGTATCTTTCACCTTATTATATATGTCGGTTGCGGTGGCTTTGTCTGCCCATCGGTTGGCAGATGTGAACTTCAGTATATTGCCACTGTCTGCATCAACCACACCGAAGTGTACCTGCCAGAACGGTTTCGACTCGAAACGCTTGTGTTCCCAATAGCGTTCGCACACCATGCCAAGTGTCGGAGTCTGCACACGACCTACGGAATAGGTGCCACGTCCTGCGGCTATCGTCAGGGCTTGTGTGCCGTTGATGCCGACGAGCCAGTCTGCCTCACTTCGTGCCTTGGCTGCATGATAGAGATTGTCATACTCCTTGCCATCCCTGAGGTTCAGAAGTCCCTCACGGATGGCGGTGTCCGTAAGCGAACTGATCCAGAGACGGTCGAAAGGCTTCCTGCAACCGAGATACGCATAGAGGTATCGGAAAATCAACTCTCCCTCACGTCCGGCATCAGTTGCTACGATAATGCGCTCACTGCTGTCAAACAGCTTGCCGATTATCTTGATCTGGGCAAGCACACCTGCATCTGGTTTGTAGCCGTTCTCAGTCTTGACTTGTCGGGGAACAAGAACGAACGGGTCGGGAATCACAGGCAGATTCTCCGCATGGAATCCCTTCATGCCGTAGGTATCCGGCATGGCTGGCTGCACTAAATGTCCGAATGCCCATGTCACATAATAGCCATTGCCCTGCATATAGCCTTCCTCACGCTTGTCAGCTCCTACAATGTGGGCGATTTCCTTGGCTACGCTTGGCTTCTCTGCGATGATTGTCTTCATTGTCTGTTGTTTTTGTGACATCCGCAACCGTGGGATAGACGATCGCAGATGTCGGTTGTTATAATGGATGATTAACTCTGTGAATCAAGTGGCGGCAATTACATCTTCACGCTTCTTGCCTTTCTCTTTGGCTTCTGTTCCTCGGCGTTCTGTTCCTTCTGCTGCTTGTCGTTCTTTGGCGCAGACTGTCCCGGACTCAGCGGATCCTTGGTGTGCTTGGTCGCCTCATGGGTCTTGCCCTGCTCGTTGACGGCGACTTGTACCTTGTTCTCGTTGGTCGGAATCTGTTCCTTTGCCTGCTTTAGGTCGGGATTGTTGCGGTAGGAACGTGGTTGCATCTTGTCGAAGTCGAACTTCACATAGGCGGTATAGGTACCGCTGCCGTTCTTGTTCGG
The DNA here is from genome assembly GCF_003603495.1 of Bacteroides sp. AM41-16. NCBI lineage: Bacteria > Pseudomonadati > Bacteroidota > Bacteroidia > Bacteroidales > Bacteroidaceae > Bacteroides > Bacteroides sp. AM41-16. The sequence continues at coordinate 7,962 of NZ_QTNE01000033.1, forward strand.
CACTTCCTTGATTTCTATGGTCTTGCCTGCCACATAGTCGTCCTTCTGCTGCTCGGTCAACTCCTTCTTGAAATAGGTGTTGAGTCGGCGGATGGTTCCGTCCTCATTGAGCCAGTGGTTGGGATCTTGCTGTTTCTTCTGACCGCCCGTATCACCTTCTGCCTTCTGCTCCTGCTTGTCAGCGGTTTGCTTCTTGTCGCCATTCTGTTTCTGACCTTGCGCCTGTCTTGTGCTGCCAGGCACGAACTCCACGCCACGCTGTTCCACATTCACCTGCAGCAGCGGTGTAAACTTGCGCCCGTTGGCAAGCTCAATCTCCTTGCGAAGCGGAATACCTGAGTAGAGCACTCTCTTGTCGTCCTTGGTAATAGGTGTCTTGCCGATGGTATCGGGTATGCGCACCTTGTTGGTCGGGATGTCAACAATCTCATTGGTGAGACGGTCGATACTGATGAAATGAGGACGCAGCTCACCTGTATTCTTGTCGGGGAAATCCACAACCTTTCCGAGGTTGCCGTTCTGCAACAGGTTCTTCTTGTCCTCTGGAGTGAAGGTATAGCCTTTGTAAGCGACATCGAGTTTAGGCTCGTTGCGCACGAAATGCGGCACGAGTTGCAACTGGTCGTTATCGTCCTTGCGGAATGACAGACGGGCCTGTATCTCTATCTGTTCACCGCCGAAGGTCGGCTTCACAATCACAAGCCCCGTCTTGCCGTAGTTGAGCAGGGCTTTCATATCCTTCTCATTCATACTGTTGAAGTCTATGCCATATTTGGCACCCAATTCCTGCAGGTTCACATCGTTACCACTGATGAGGTTCTGCTTTACACCCGGAGCGGTCTGTGCCTGCTGTTCGGCTGCGGTCTGTTCTGGTTTCTGTTCCATGTCGTTCTCTTTTTCGTTGGTTTGTTCAGATGATACATTCTCTTTTTCTGTGTTAGCTTGCGTCTTGGACGCATCGTCCGATGATGCGGTTTCTTTCGCCTGACCTTCCGATTGCTTTGCCTCTTTCTCATAATTGGAGGTGTCAACCTTGTGGGCGGAAAGAATCTCCTTGTTAGCCTCCGGATCTTTCAGCAACTCCTTCATCACGCCAAGCAGGTTTTCCACCTGGTCTGCCGCTATGCGGTAGAATCCGAATCGGCTTGGCTTCTTGCACTGGCGGAAGAAGTTTCTAAAGAAACTGTCCATCAGGTCGCTGTTGCGGTCAAAACGCAGGAAGTCGGACGTGTTCTCCGCCTTGGCGGGTGCTCGCTTCGGTGTGCCGTCCCTGCTGAGTCCGGCGACGACGCTGATCTCGCCCGTCTTTTCGTCACGGACTACCAGCACGTCCTGTTCATCACTCTTTTTCTTTTGTACCATAATTGTAAATTTTTAATGGTGAATACTGTTGTTATTTGAATTTCTGATGAATGCGAGTCAAGTAATGCTCCACATTCTCTTTCTTGAATTCTTTGACATTATTCTCTACAAACTGCATCACATCCTCTTCCGTGTAGTAGGTTTTCTGCCCCAAACGCTTGTAGGGAAGCACTCCCAGACTGCGATAGCGTTGAAGGGAACGAGGGGAGATTTGAAATAAGAGGCAGAGGTCTTGGTTGTCAAGCAATTTTTCATTGATGGCAGAACTTCCTTTTTGCTCCGTCTCTCGTTCGTGTCTCAACATCAGCATGTCGTAGATGCCGTCTATCTTTTTGTGTAGGTCATGGAGATATAACTCCAGTTTTCTCAATGTTCCATCTTCCATGCTCATGTTTCCTTTGCTATTGTTCGTTCCTCAACCATTCTTTCAATGGCTTCAACTTGGTATCGGCATTGATTACCAATTTTAATAAAATCAATGCGGTTCTCTGAGCGCATTCGCTGCAAGGTGCGCTTGCTCACACCAAGCATCTTGGCTGCATCGTCATTGGTCAACATCGGCTTCAATCCCTTACCCGTCAGGTTCTCTTGAAATGCCATTTTTGCCAATCGCACGTACTGGACTATTTCTGTCAACTGTTCTGTCAGCTTTTTGAAGGCTGCACTTTCCATTGTTATTACTTCCATTCTAATTCCGTTTGAAATGTTATATAATTCGTTGTTTTTATTTCTCGGCGGCAAAATTAACCATTTGCGAAATACCCGTTTAACAACTCATTAATGACCCACGTATAATTTTCTTGATTTTTCTTGCCAAGCGGTCGGCAAACCCCAGAAAAGCACTGCCACAGTTATTCATTTTCATTGTTTTTCTACATACACACATTAACTTTGCATCCGAATTTGTTGAACCAATAAAACAGAGAATATGGAAGTAGTAACAATGGAAAAGAAGGCATTCGACTTGATGATGGCAAGATACGATGCCTTGGTAAAGAAAGTTGAGTTGCTGAAGCATAAGGCTAACGGCAAGCGTCTGAACAAATGGCTTACAGGTCAAGAGGTCTGCCAGCAACTTCGCATCAGCCAGCGCACCTTACAAAAACTTCGTGACCGCCGTTTCTTGGGGCATACCCAGATAGGTCGCCAATTCTATTACTGCCCCGAAGAGGTCAAAGCCATCGTTCCGCTTATCGCCAGAATCAAATCGGTATAGCATAAAGCCAAACTCGCCCAAGGCAAAGCCGAAAACTTCACCCTGGGCGAGCCAACACATTTTATATTCACCACTTAATCCAAATTGTAAACAATGAACATGAACCAACTTCTTACGCATGAGAGCAAGTCGATAGACACCGCCATGCAATCCTTGAAGAAAGCCAACAACTGGCTATCCTCATTCATCGAGTCCTACAGCCCACCTTTGGACGGGGAGCGATACCTCACCGACAAGGAACTCTCCGAGCATTTGAAGCTTAGTCGCCGCACCTTGCAGGAATATCGCAAGCAAGGCATTTTGCCCTACATTATATTATGTGGCAAAACCCTCTATCCGGAATCCGAGATACAAGCACTTCTCACTGGTAATTACCGCAAGCCGATAATCGACGGCACTGTTTCATAAGAGGAGGGTACTGCTTCATAATAGTGAAACAAAAATAGCGTACAGGGTACAACGACAAAAATCGTTTCCTCTGTACGCTATTATTTATAAAGGTGTAGGAATCTTATTAAAAGATGAGAGATTCTAACTTGCACCTCTTGGCATCGTTCCGTTCATCACAATAATCATCGGATACTCGTGTTTTACTTGCTCTGCATGGCAATCCTTGCGGTTTACAACCTTACTGATAAACCATTGTCTGAACAACAAGGCTTGGTATGTATCCATTTGAAGTGCTATGGCGATAATCACTTCCATATCATAGACATGCGCAGAATATCCATTTTCAAGTTTGATGTATTGAGAAAGCTGGAAATCTTTCAGCACACTTTGTTTCCAAATGCGCTTGATGGTATTCTTCACTGCTGTCCCTGTTACATTCAACAGTTCGGCAATCTCCCAAACTGTCATCCACACCTCACCATGATGTGGGGCGTAGATGACCATTTCTTCTTGTATTGTTATCACTTGTCGTTTCATACTCTGCCATTTATAGTGTTAGTATTATCGTTGCAAACATTTCCAAACGTGAATTCCTCAATGTTATTAATCTGCTGAGACAACTTTTCCACGTCTTTGCTCAATTTCTCCTTGGTAATCTTGGCATACACCTGGGTTGTCTTTATGTCCTTGTGACCAAGCATTGAACTCACGGTTTCTATTGGAACTCCGTTGGAGAGGCAAACCGAGGTTGCGAACGAATGACGGCTCATGTGCCAGGACAGCGGCTTGGTGATACCACATTTTTTGCCCAGTCTTTTGAGCGAATCCATACAACTTTGGTAGTTGGGTACTGGAAACACCCTGCCGTCTTCACACAATCCACGGTATTTTTCCATAATTTGCTTGGGATAGTCAAGCAACTTGATGTTGGCTTCCGTTCCAGTCTTCTGTCGATGGATAACAATCCATTCACCTTCATCGAAAAATTCCTTGATGTTCTCTTCCTTCAAGTTGTACAGATCAATGAAAGCGAGACCTGTAAAACAACAGAACAGGAACAAGTCACGCACCATGCTCATCTTCTTTCTTGTGATAGGTGTCTCCATCAACAGGTGAATCTCTTCTTTGCTCAGAAACTCTCTTGTGGTCTCTTCTTCCTTGTACTCATATCGTCTGAATGGGTCTTTTACGAGCCATTCATTATCTATGGCACGGAATACCATTGCACGGAGATTGCGGACAAACACCATTGCAGAATTGATTTTCAGATGCTTGTCGGTTCTGAGAAAAGTCTCGTAGTCCGTGATAAAAGGCAGCGACAACTCTTTCAGAGCAATATCCTTCACATGGTAATGCGCCTGCAAGAACTCGCCCACATAGGCACACCCGATTCTATACTTCGTGTATGTACTCAAAGATTTCATGCCAGCCTTATATTGCTTTTCCATTTCATCACGGCTTTGGGAATAGACTTTCATCAGTGTATGGCAACGATACTCCAAGCCAAGAAAGGCGTTCTTCACCTTGTCGGCAGTGACGAAGTTGTCCCTGTCCATAATCTCCTGATAATGCTTGCTGATACTCACACGCATCTTGTCCAATTTACGGTTCACCTCCAAAGCCTGCATACTCTTACCTATCATGCGTCCGCCCTTGGTGTCCCACAAATCAGAATTGGCAGTTGTCTTGCAACTGAACTGCGCCTGTGTTCCGTCCACTGTGATACGTCCCATAACTGGAACAGTACCATCTTTCTTTACTACCTGTCTTTTGAGGTAGAAGATAATTGAAAATGTACTCTTCATAACGTCATTCTTTTTTGCGTTCAAAATTAATACATGAAGAGTCTTTTCTTGCTACGCATTTCACGGCAGAACACGGCAAATTTGGTTCGTAACCAAAAATCTTACGTTACTCATCAGTAACTCACTATAAATCAGAGTATTCAAATTCAATTCGTAACCTTCCTCATTCTTCCGAACCTTAACATTCCTCATTTGGGGTATAGGTTACGGATAGGTAACGTTCCTCTGTCTCATCTTGTCGTATTCCCGTCTTCGTCTGTCCTCGCCACTTTTAACCAAAATGAGGAAAGTAACTGATAACCAGTAAACTTTCCTCATTCTTCTCTCAAACACTTTTTATATGTACTTTCATAAGGGAAAACAGTCTGTTTCCTATAAGGGAACAGACTGTTTCAATATGGCGAACAAACTGTTTTTATATATTGGAACAAATTGTTCTGATACGCTGAAACAAAGTGTTCAAACGCATGTGAACACTTTGTTTCGTAGGCTTGGAACAATGTGTTACGCTTCTATACTCTTATGCTTCTTATACTCTTCAATCACATGTTTCCTGCTCTGCAATATCTGCCAGCGATATACCAGGCACGTGGTGATGAAGTAGAAGCCCGTTTGTATCCATAGTGCTTGGTACTCGAAAGAGACTTCATTGAGTGTGGCTCCCATGCTGTTGATGCGTACGTAGCCGTTGATGCCGAAGGTAGAAGGGAAGATGTACGAGAAGTACTTCCAGAAAGCGGGCATAGCAGCTCCCGGCCATGAAATGCCGGAGAGGAACAGCAGCGGCACGGAGGTGAACACGAACAGCAGCATGCACGTTTCGCGGTTGCGGATGGCAATGGATGCTGTCATGGCAAAGAAAATACAAGCGGCCAGGTAGGGCAGGGTGAACAGAGTCAGGACACCGGGTATCGCTATTTGGTTGAGGCTGAAAAGCCATGGAACCACACACAGTATATATACCGATACCAGTGAATATACCATGAAGTAGCTCAGCCCTTTTCCCATCACAATGCGTAGTGTGCCGTTGTAGTGGCGGTTGATAGGCACCAGGTCGCGGAAGCGGTTCTGTTCGCGTGCCGTCCCGGCAGACAAGCCGATGCCGAGTAGCAGCGTTTGCTGGATAATCAATACCAATACTGCCGGAATCAGGAAAGCGGCAAATCCGTTGGTTGGATTATAGAGGGCGACATCCTCATACTCTATCGGGTAGGCGGTAATCTCGTCCTGGCGGTCGGTGGTATTGGCGCTTCGCTCCACTTTGATGTCTGCGTTCATGGCAAGCGACACGTTGGTGTTGGCAGTCAGCAAGGCTTTGTAATACAGCAGTCCGCTCATGTCGCAGAAGATGCTGACCTGCGTTTGCTTACCGCGTACAATGTCGTCGCTGAAGGTGGAGGGGATGTAGATAATACCGTATGCCCTGCGGTCCTTCAACATCAGTTTGGCTTCTTCCATATCAGCGCAGTAGCTCACGAGGCTCACTTCGGGACTGGAGTCCACTTTCCGCAGGTATTCGCGGCTCAACGAGGAGCGTGAGTCATCCACCACGACAGTGGGCACTTCGTGGATAGTTTCGTTGGTATAGATGAAAGCGTATATCAACGGATAGACCAACGGAACGAGCACGAAGAAGATGAGCACGCCCTGGTCGCGGAAGGTGGTGCCGAATTCCCGTTTCCATATATAGAACAAGTCATGAATGCCTTGTATCACTTTCTGTCTGAACGTCAGGTCTTTCATTAGGGCATGTATTTATAGTAAACCAACGCTCCTTTCAGCCTATGGGCTATAAGGAACGGGAGCATCATGAAAATAAGCAGCGCTACGTAGTTGACCCACGAGTAAATCATGGGGTATCCATTCAGTGCCTGGTCCACATAAATCAGGAAATAGTGGCGCAGGGGGAACAGATTTGCCAATGCCTGCAATACGGGGTGCATGCCCATGGCAGGGAATGACAATCCGCACATGGAGAAAGAGAGTACGCCCCATAGGGAAGCGAAACTGAGTCCCAGACGCAGGGTAGGCAGGGTTCCTATCATCAATATTCCCATGCCTTGCGATGCCAGCACCAGGCAAAGAGTGGCAAGCAGCATCGGCAGGATGCCGCTGTTGCAGGGAAAATGGAGGAAACCGTAGAGGTATACATTATATAATATTCCCATCAGGAAGAAGATGGCGGTATGCGGCAGCAGTTTGCCGGCAAGGGAAATCCAGATGGAGTTGTTGCCCATGCGCAGCCATTCGCGGGCGGTGCGGTCTTTTATCTCGACTCCGATGGAATAGACGGTTACCATGAAGATAAGCAGCATCAATACGCCCGGTGCAAAGGTGTTGCACAGATATACGGAGTAGTTCAGCCACGGGTTATTGAGTGGATGCGTATCTATGACGATGGGTTGGAGGAAGGCCATCGCTTGTTCCTCGGTAGCTCCTTTGGCATATAGGGTGCTACGTGCTGCGGCACCGGATGCCAATTCGCTCATCATCTTCATGTCCTTGAAGAGGAGTGAACCTGCGATGAGCAGGGTATTGTTTGTATAGAAAGAGAGTTTGGGCTGCCGTCCGGCCTGCGCTTTGGCAGAGGTACCTTCGGGAATGTAGAAGAAACCGTAAATCTCTCCGCGCTGCATGGCGGTACGGGCTTCGTTGATGGTAGGGTAGCGGGCGACGACGGCTGTCTGCTCAAAAGCGTCCAAGTTACGTATCAGCTGGCGTGAAGTGGCACTCATGTCTTGGTCCACCACACCTACGGGCATGTCCGTAGGAAGCCCGGAGTCCATCAGCGTGGTGAAGAATATGTAGCAGAACAACGGTGCTATCACCATACAGAACAGATAGAGCGGGCGGGAAACAAGACGGCGGCATTCGCGTCTTGCTACATTCCACAAAGCCGTATGTTTCTTATTTCTTTCCATCATCCTCTCCAATAACTCATAACTCCTTTACTTCTTCAATACAACACTCATTCCCGGACGCAGTCCTTCCACCTTCTCTTGCGGAGCGGCTTTTACTTCGAATGTTTTCAGGTCGAACTGGCCGGTAGTCTTGGTCGCTTTCCAGGCGGCATATGTGCCGAGGTCTTTCATATAGTACACTTTCAGGCGGATATTCTTATCGAGTGCAGGGATGAACGCCTCGAATTCGGTATTCATACCCAACCCTTGCAGCAAGTCCTCGCGTACATTGAAGGTTATCCACATATCGTCCAGAATGGCGATGTTCATAATGGGAGCACCCGTGCCCACGAGCTCGCCTACTTTGGGGAATATCTCGGATACCTCACCGGCAGTCTGTGCAATCAGGTAAGTTTCCTTGATGTACGATTCAACTTCGGCCACAGCTCCTTTGGCACGTTCCACCAAGGCAGCGGCAGCGGCTTTGTCCTCGCGTTCCGCACCGTTCTTGGCCATATCATACTGGGCTTTGGCGGCTTTCTCCGTAGCCCGGGCTGCATTGCGTTGGGCGGTAACTTCGTCAAGCTTTTGTGTAGACATCACGCCTTGGTCGTGCAGGTTCTTCACACGCGTGTAGGATTTTTCGGCAATCTCCAGTCCGGCCAGTGCCTTTTGCCACATTTCATAGGCAGCTTGTATCTGTTCCCGACGGGCGCCTTTTAGAGCTTTTTCGTTCTGGGCTTGGGCTGCCGATTCGGCGGCGCGTGCTTGTTCCAGTTTGGCCTGCACGTCCGGAGCCTCCAAAATGGCAAGGGTGTCTCCGGCTTGTACGCTTTGTCCCTCTTTTACACGAAATTCCAGAATACGTCCCGGCACTTTGCTCGATACTCGATACTCCGTTACTTCTGCTTGTCCTTGCACAATTTCCGGCCCTTTACGCAACATGAAGAAACCTACAAGGGCAACGATGGCAATCACTCCCGTCAGCGTGAGGAATGCCAACAACATGTTACTGTTTTGTGATTTTGTATCCAACATATTATTTACTATTTGACTGTTTACTATTTACGATTGAAGAAACTATCAATTATCAATTGTCAATTCCCCCGTTGCCTTTCTCAGATAGATTTCCGTCAGTTTTACGTCAATCTGTGCGTCTATCTTTTCCGATTGGGCAGAAAGCCATGCGGTGTGCGCTTCGAGCACATTGCTGGCAGGTATAACGCCTTCCTCAAAGCCAAGTGTGGCGTATCTCAGGTTCTCGTTGGCTTTTTCCAGGTTCTTTTCGGCCATGGTCAGTTTCTTGGCAGCTTCGTTCACTTGGAAAGCCGACTGGTTGACCTGCAGCTCTATCTTTTCTTTGGCGTCATCCAACTGGTATTGGGCGATGCGTGCTTCCGATTTGGCTGCTTTTACTTTATAGATGCCTTCGCCCCAGTGCCAGATGGGTACCGACACCATGACACCCACATTCCACATCCCCTTGAACTTTTTCTCGAAACTGTTGAAGACGGAAGGGTTGGTTGCCATATAGCTGCCCATTAGTGCTATGGAAGGAAGATATTCCGAACGGGTGACATTTACTTTCTGCTTATAAATCTGCGTGGCAAGTTCCAGGCTACGCACTTCGGGACGGGTAGCATAAACATTGTTGATGTCGATGGCACCGTTTTCCGGAGTAGTGGGAGCCAGGTCTTCCTTCTGTTCGTCTGTGAGCATGACGGGAGTGGAAAGGTCGAGACCACACAATTGGCACAGCAGCATCCGGGCAAGGCTCAGGCCATCGGTTACTTTGGTCAGGGTCATTTCGGCCTCATTCACTTTTACTTTGATGGAGAGTCCGTCTGCTTTGGTGGCAACGCCTTCGGCAATCATTTTGTCAACGTCGCTGTCGAGCTTCTGCAGTAGTTTCAGATAACCTTCTGCCAGCTTCTTTTTATGGGCAAGGGACACTACCTGCCAATATGCCTGGTCTGTACTCAGGATTACTTCCTGCATACCGGTGTTGTGCTGCTGGCGGGCCAGCTCTTCGGCGTATTTGGTAATTTTGTTGTAGGCACGTATCTTGCCGCCCATATATAGGGGTTGGGTCAAGGTCAGTGCGCCCGCATACATGTTGCGGGTGTCTGTACGAAAGGCGTCAACCAAGGATTGGCCTGCACCGTCGAGGGCACCTACCAGGCTTTGTCCTAAAGCCGGCAATTGGCCTGCCAGTTCTGGATGAAGCTGTGCGATGACTTGGGCAGCCTGCTGTAACGGTCCGCTGAGACTTGTACCCAATCCGGACAAGGCTCCTTTCTGAGCGTCGCTGAGGATGGACAACTCTTTTTGACTGCGCATATATCCGCCGCTGGCCGAAATGTTGGGAAGGTAATTAGTAAATGCCGCTTTCCTTTGATAGTGGGCAGCGTTGATTTTTTCCTGGCTTATCAGCAGTTCTTTGTTGTTGGAGATTGCCAATGCACGGCAACTATCCAAGCTTAATGCTTCCTGGGCCTTCATGGGGAAGGATAGGTATGCCAAACAGATGAAACAGAAGAACTTTTTCATTGGGCTATACATTAATTAAGGTGATGAATCTGTTGTTTATACAGCAACAATAATTGCATAAACAACGATGCAAATGTATAGGCTTTCAATGATATTGCAAAATAATTTAGATTTTTTTGTATTAATTCAAGCTGAATGATTGCGAACCGATAAGGGTACCGTCAGCAAAAATGTCTACGCGGTAGGTGCCTGCATAGAGGTATTCTTCTACATCCCAATATACGGTGACGGCTTGCTCTTCTCCGTTGTATTCTATATACTTCTTGATGGAATATACCAGTTCCCGGTTCTCGTATGGGAAGGTGTTCGAGGAACTTTTGGTCAGCACGTCATTGTCCGGTTTGGTGATGCGGATGTAGAGGGTACGTTCGCCGGTCTCTGCAGTGATGTTTTTCACGATGGAGAAGTTTATTTTGAACTTCACGATGTCTTTCACCTTCTTGGCAGTCTTGCCGCGTTTGTTTGTGGGCTGCACAGAGATGTTGGTGGCGTCCAGTTGGGCGGCAAGTGTCACGGTCTTGGTCAGGTTCTTCTTCTCTTCGGACAAGTTGCTGATTTGCCGGGAAGCGGCGTTGTACTTCTTGGTGACATCGGCTATGATTTCCTTCTGTTGAGCAGTCAGGCGGTTTAGCGAGTCAATCTGGTTGATATAGCCTATCATGACTTTGCGGAGAGAGGCCAGTTCCTTCTTCAGACGGCGTATCTCGGTGGCATTGCTGCTCTTCACGGTGCGGAGTTCTTCCAATAAACGTTGGGTCTTCAATTGTTCCTGCTCCAAGAGTACGGAGAGGGAGTCGTTGGAGACTGTCAACTTCAGTTCGTCATATTGTCTGGCGAAGTCTGTGTATTGATTTTCAAGGTCTTCTTTATCCAGATTGAATTCCATCACCAGTTCCTTGTTGGTTTGCTTTTCGGAAATCAGCAGAATGGTAACTCCTATTAATAATAAGATAAGGAGGCTGCCTGCCACGATGAGAAGTGTATTCTTCTTAACTGCCATTTTTGATAATGATTAATGGTTAAGTGATTAATGGTTGGTGGCTGATTATTCGTCCTACATTCATTAATCGTCCGCAAAATTAATCATTAATCATTAATCATCGTCCACTAATCATTGGCTAAATGTGTATTTAACTAAAATTATTACGGAAATATTTCTCTAATTACGAAGTTCGCTGTACTTTTGCGTCATCTTTAAAGAACACTTATAAACAAAAAACTTTAGAAATTATGTCAAAAGTAACCGTAGTAGGTGCAGGTAACGTAGGTGCTACATGCGCTAATGTGTTAGCCTTTAATGAAGTGGCTGACGAAGTGGTAATGCTGGACGTGAAAGAAGGCGTTTCAGAAGGTAAGGCAATGGATATGATGCAGACTGCTCAACTGCTGGGCTTCGACACCACTGTTGTAGGTTGTACCAACGATTATGAGAAGACTGCCAACTCCGACGTTGTAGTGATTACTTCCGGTATTCCCCGTAAGCCGGGTATGACTCGTGAAGAATTGATCGGTGTTAATGCAGGTATCGTTAAGTCGGTTGCACAGAACATCTTGAAATATTCTCCGAATGCTATCCTTGTGGTTATCTCCAACCCGATGGATACCATGACTTATCTGTCATTGAAGTCTCTGGGCTTGCCGAAGAACCGTATCATCGGTATGGGTGGTGCTTTGGACAGCTCTCGTTTCAAATATTTCTTGTCTCAGGCTTTGGGCTGCAACGCCAACGAAGTGGAAGGCATGGTTATCGGTGGTCACGGTGATACTACCATGATTCCGTTGGCTCGTCTGGCTACTTACAAAGGACAGCCGGTAAGCACACTGCTGAGCGAAGAAAAACTGAACGAAGTGGTAGCTTCTACTATGGTAGGTGGTGCTACACTGACTAAGTTGCTGGGTACTTCTGCATGGTATGCTCCGGGTGCGGCAGGCGCTTATGTCGTTGAGTCTATCATCCACAACCAGAAGAAGATGATTCCTTGTTCAGTATATCTGGAAGGAGAATACGGTGAATCAGACATCTGTATCGGTGTTCCCGTAATCCTTGGCAAGAACGGTATCGAGAAAATCGTTGAACTGGAACTGACTGCTGACGAAAAAGCTAAATTTGCTGCCAGCGCTGCTGCCGTTCACAAGACAAATGCCGCTTTGAAGGAAGTAGGTGCTCTCTAATTGAGGGTAACTTAAAATGATAAGCAAACCTCACGGTCTTTTTCCGAAAGGAAAAGTCGTGAGGTTTTTTTATTCTCCAAAAACAAGAATCATTATGAAAAAACTACTATTAGGTATTGCTGCCGCTTGCCTGGCTGGTTTTACTTTTGCGCAGGATGCTCCGCTGTGGATGCGTCATAGTGTCATCTCTCCCGATGGGACCACCATTGCTTTTACGTATAAAGGAGACATCTATACGGTGCCGGTTGCCGGTGGACGTGCCATGCAGATAACTACCAATCCCGCATATGATACGGCTCCGGTATGGAGTCCGGACAGTAAGCGGATTGCTTTTGCTTCGGATCGTATGGGAAGCCTGGACGTCTACATTGTGGCCAAAGACGGAGGCGAACCACGACGGCTGACTACCCACTCGGGAAGCGAAACGCCGCTTGCTTTTACAGATGCCGGACATGTCTTGTTCTCTGCGGGCATCATGCCGTCTGCCGAGGCTGTTGTCTTTCCCTCTAACGGGCAGTTCAACCAGGTCTATCGAGTATCAGTGGAGGGAGGGCGCCCGACGATGATTTCGTCCATGCCTATGGAGTGCATCTCCATCAATAAGGAGGGAGCGATGTTGTATCAAGATAAGAAAGGTTACGAGGACTACTGGCGTAAACATCACGTATCGCCCATTGCCCGTGACATCTGGATGTATACTCCGGGAAAAGAACCGCAGTACCGCCAGCTGACCACTTTCGGAGGAGAAGACCGTGAACCGGTTTGGGCTCCTGATGGAAAAACATTCTACTATCTGAGTGAGGAAAACGGCTCTTTCAATATCTACCGACGTACTCCCGGAGATGCGAAGGCCGTGCAGTTGACGCACTATACCAAAAATCCGGTACGCTATCTCAGTGCCGCTACGGACGGAAGGTTGTGCTATGGATTTGATGGTGAGATTTACACCCTGCTTCCCGGTGGAGAAGCGCAAAAGGTGAACATCAGCATTGTTTCCGACAGAAACGACAAGGACATTATCCGCCAGATTAAGAGTAGCGGTGCCACGGAAATGGCAGTGTCTCCGGATGGTAAGGAAGTGGCTTTCGTTTTGCGCGGCGATGTCTACGTCACTTCAGTGGAATATAAGACTACGAAGCAGATAACGAATACTCCTTGTCAGGAACGTACCGTAGACTTTGCCCCCGATGGGCGGACACTGGTTTATGCTTCCGAACGTGGCGGGCTTTGGCAACTTTACACTTCGACGATTGTGCGTAAGGATGAAAAGCTGTTTACCTATGCCACAGAGCTGAAGGAAGAACGCTTGACAAACTCGGATGCCGCTTCTTTCCAACCCCAATACAGCCCTGACGGTAAAGAGATTGCCTTTCTCGAAAACCGCAGCACCATCCGTGTCATCAATTTGAAGACAAAGGATGTGCGTACCGTTATGGATGGCAAGTATCAATACTCTTATTCGGACGGTGACCAGTGGTTTCAGTGGAGTCCGGACAGCAAATGGATTCTTTCGGACTATATCGGTGTAGGTGGATGGAACAACAAAGATGTTGTGCTGCTGAATGCCGATGGCAAGGGTGAAATGGTGAACCTGACCGAGAGCGGATACAACGATGGCAATGCCAAATGGGTATTGGGTGGAAAAGCCATGATTTGGACCAGTGACCGTGCGGGGTATCGCAGCCACGGCAGTTGGGGAGCCGAAGACGATACTTATATCATGTTCTTTGATGCTGAAGCATACGACCGTTTTTTGATGAACAAGGAAGAAACCGCTTTACTCGAGGAAGCGGAGAAGGCAGAGAAGGAAAAAGCCGGGAAGAAAGACGAAAAGGATGCTAAGAAGAAAAAAGAGGATGCCGACAAAGATAAGGAGAAAAAGGTAGAGCCGTTAAAGTTCGACCTCGCAAACCGCTTTGACCGTATTGTACGCCTGACCGTCAACTCCTCGCATATGGCAGATGCCATGCTTTCTGCTAAAGGGGATAAACTCTATTATCTTTCTGTTTTCGAGGATGGGTACGATCTTTGGGAACACAATCTGAAAGAGAATGTTACAAAAGTTCTTTTGAAGAAAGTAGGTGCAGGCGCTTTGCAGCCTGACAAGGAAGGGAAGAATATCTTCCTTTGTGCCCGCGACGGAATGAAGAAGATAGAGATTGAAGGCAGCAAGATTTCTCCAATTGAATTTGAGGCTTTCTTCGATTACCGCCCTTATGGTGAGCGTGAATATATCTTCGACCACATCTGGCAGCAGGTAAATGATAAGTTCTATGTGGCAGACTTGCAAGGTACGGACTGGAATGGATACAAAGAAACTTATAAGCGCTTCTTGCCGTATATCAACAATAACTACGATTTTGCGGAAATGCTGAGTGAGATGCTGGGTGAATTGAACGGTTCTCATACGGGAGCGCGTTATTATGCTTCGGGCGCAGCACTTCCTACGGCTGCTTTGGGAGTGTTCTATGATGAAGCTTATGCGGGCGATGGACTGAAGATTAAAGAAATTATAGCTCAGAGTCCATTGACGAAGAAAAAGACGGATGTCAAGCCTGGCTGTATTATCGAGAAAGTGGATGGTGTTGCCATTAAGGCTGGCGCTGATTATTTCCCGTTACTCGAAGGTAAGGCAGGCCGCAAGGTGATTCTCTCGGTCTATGATCCTGTTACCGGAAAGCGGTTTGAAGAAACCTTGAAGCCCATATCTTACGGTGCCCAGAATGAGCTGTTGTATAAGCGCTGGGTGGAAAACTGCCGCAAGAAGGTGGATGAATATTCCGGCGGACGCATTGCTTATATTCACATCAAAGGTATGGATAGTCCGAGCTTCCGTAAGATTTACTCCGATTTGTTGAGCGAAAGCAGTCGTAAGAAAGAGGCTGTTGTGGTGGATACCCGCCATAACGGAGGCGGGTGGCTGCACGAACAAGTAGCGACGTTACTTAGCGGCAAGGAGTATGAACGCTTTGTGCCGCGTGGCCAGTACATCGGCAGCGATCCTTTTGACAGATGGCTGAAACATTCGTGTATGCTGGTTTGCGAGGATAATTACAGCAATGCCCACGGTACTCCTTTCGTATATAAGACGTTGAGAATAGGCAAGCTGGTAGGTGCTCCCGTGGCAGGAACCATGACTGCTGTCTGGTGGGAAAGCCAGATCGATCCAAGTATTGTATTCGGTATTCCGCAGGTAGGCTGCATGGATATGCAGGGCAACTATCTGGAGAACCGCACGTTGCAGCCTGATATCCTGGTCTATAATGAACCGGAAGCTGTTTTGAAGGGAGAAGATGCACAGCTGAAAGCGGCGGTGGACCACTTGCTGAAGGGGTTGCCGCAAAAGAAATAGATGGATTGGACTTTATAAACAAGAGGCACTATAAAATATTTTGTGTAAATGTAAAATACGGGATTCAGTA
>NZ_QTNE01000034.1:0-22339 GCF_003603495.1 Bacteroides sp. AM41-16
GTCGCTTGCCAAAGCGACATTCGTCAAATTCCCTTTACGGGCGCACCAGATATTCTTCTGCACTGACCTCGGTGGCATAGACCGCCGATTGTGTGCCACCCAAGCCTATCCACACCTCCTTGTAGAGCCGTGAAGGGTTGTTCGCCATGTTGATGGAGAGTATCTGCCCTTTCTCCTTTTCCGTCAGTCCGAGCAACGCCTGTATCTGGTCGAACTTGTTCATGTACTTGCGCTGGTCGAGAAGTATCTTGCAGTCGGAGTTGTTGATGATGCTCTCCTTGACCACGGGAGAGGAAATGATGTCGTCCACCTCCTGCGTCACCACGATTGCCTCGCCGTAATATTTTCTGACCGTCTTGTACATATAGCGCAGATATTCAGCCATGTTCGCTGAAGAGAGAGCCTTCCAAGCCTCTTCCACAATAAGCTGTTTCCGTACCCCTTTTAGTCGCCGCATCTTGTTGATGAAGGCTTCCATGATGATGATGGTCACGACGGGGAACAGTTCGCGGTTTTCCTTAATCGAATCTATCTCGAAGACAATGAACCGCTTGCCGAGCAGGTCGATGTTCTCCGTGGAGTTGAGCAGGAAGTCGTAGCGTCCGCCCCGGTAATACTGCCGCATGGTGGTGAGCATGTTGTCGATGTTGAAGTCGGACTTCTCCACCTTGATGTCACGCTGTGCCAGTTCCTTGCGGTAGTCGTCACGCATATACTCGTAGAAGGTGTTGAACGACGGCACGATGCTACGGTCGGATTGGATGCGCTCAATATAGGCACTCACGGCACTGCCCAGCTCGCCGCTCTCCGTCTTTGTCACCTTGTCGTCCTCCGACTTCCAGAGCGTCAGCAGCAGGGTCTTGATGCTGTCCTTCTTCTCCACGTCGAAGATGTAATCGTCGGTGTAGAACGGGTTGAACGATATGGGCTTCTCTTCCGTGTAGGTGAAATACACGCCGTCCGCTCCGCCTGTCTTGCGTCGGATCATGCCGCACAAGCCCTGATAGGAGTTTCCCGTGTCCACCAATACCACATGTGCGCCTTGCTCATAATATTGGCGCACGAGGTGGTTCATGAAGAAAGACTTGCCGCTGCCCGAAGGACCCAGCACGAACTTGTTGCGGTTGGTCGTGATACCCCGCTTCATGGGCAGGTCGGAGATGTCAAGGTGCAGCGGTTTTCCCGTGAGCCTGTCCACCATCTTGATGCCGAAGGGCGAGAGCGAGTTGCGGTAGTTGGTTTCCTCTGTGAACAGGCACACCGCCTGTTCGATGAAGGTGTGGAAACTCTCTTCCGCCGGGAAGTCCGCCGCATTGCCGGGTATCGCCGCCCAGTAGAGTGTCGGGCAGTCGATGGTGTTGTGGCGCGGCACGCATTCCATGCTTGCCAACTGGCTGCCCACGTCGTTCTTGATATGCTTCAGTTCCTCCGCATCGTCGCTCCACGCCATGACGTTGAAGTGTGCCCGTACCGAGGTCAGTCCGTAGGAATGGGCTTCGTTCAGGTATTGGTCTATCCACTCGCGGTTGATGCTGTTGCTCCTTGAATAGCGAGATAGCGACTGCATGTTACGGGCGGACTTCTCGAACTTATGCAAGGTTTCCTCACTGTTGTCTATCAGCACATACTGGTTGTAGATATGGTTGCAGGAGAGCAGAAGCCCCACCGGGGAGGCGAATGACAGTCGGCAGTCACTCCGGTCGGTGGAGAGCTTCTCGTAACGGGTGTCGGTAGCCACCTTGCCCGGCAGGTCTTCCGCGTCGGAGAGGGTGTGCAGACACAGGCGGTTGTCGCCGATGCGCATCTCCCTTGCCGAAAGCTCGATGTCCTGCAAGGTGGTGTCACCTTCCGACATGAGCGAGAAGTAGCGTTCAATAAGTCCCGTATTTCCCTCAGTACCCACAATCTCATCGGTGGAGAGGCGGCGCAGCCTGACAAGCCCGCTGTCGTTCATGATGCGCTCGAACTGTTCGCAGGCTTCCAAGAACTTGGTCGTGGTTTCCCTGTCCAGCTCCTTCGGGATGATATGTCCCCGGCACAGCGTGCTGAAATTGCTCTGCATCCGGTTACGCTCCTTTGTTGTCTTGGTCAGGTAGAGGTAGCAGGTGTGTTTCAGGTACGGACGCTCGTTGAAGTGACGCTCGAAAGAGCGGCTTAAAAAGCTCATGTCGTCCTTCTGAAGCTCCGGTTTGTAGCGTTCCTTGATGAACCAGTCCTGTTTGTGGACGACGGAGTAGTCCGGCAGCACCTTGATAGCCTTGCACCAGCAACTGTGTATCGCCTCGTACTCCGCACCCGTCACGGTGTAAAGTTCCGGCAGTTCCACCTCGAAAGCCACCGTGATGTCGGCGTCCTTTGAGATGATGCAGCCATGCTCCACCGCTAAAAGTGGGAACCTGTTTTCCAGTGTTGTCATTTTCGATGTATTCCTCATTGTCTTTCTTCCTTTCGTTGTCGTTTGAACAGACGGGGTATCCGCCGCCGGTTGATAAGGTATCGGGGATGGCTCCGTGCCGCTCCTAATTTCATCAGCCCGTGTTCGCCGTACCGGGCGTTCAGCGCGAAGGTCTGCCATACAAGGAGGGAGGACGATGCCGCGCCGAAGCCGATACATATCCACTGGTCGATACCGACCATGTAGAGGATGACGAACAGGACGAAGAGAGCCAGCAGACCTCCGCAGAAGATGAAGAGGTACTGTGCCTTCAAGCCCTTGAACTCTACCGGACGGCCGATACCCTTGTTGATTGGGTATTCAGCCATACATTATTTATTAAAGGAAGAATGAGCGCAGGATGGTGGCGGCAACAATCAGGAAGATGCACGCGCCGAACCACGAGGCGGCTGTCTTGCTGGTGTCGGGGTCGCCCGATGAAAACTTGCCGTACACTTTTACGCCCCCGATAAGCCCGACGACTGCACCGATGGCGTATATCAGTTTAGTTCCGGGGTCGAAATAAGAACTCACCATAGAGGTGGCTTCGTTGATGCCCGCGATGCCGTTTCCCTGCGCGAAAGCGGAGGCGGTTGCGGCGATGACAAGTGCCGCGGAGAGGATTGCTTTTCTGTTTTTCAAGATGTTCTTGTTCATAAACTGTTCTTGTTTTTTGCCGTCAAAAGGGTGGATGGTCCTTTGTCGGGCGGTTGATACTTTGTTTCTTTACTTTGGTTTTAGTGGATGCCCGTTTGTTTCCACGGACGTGGGCGTGTCCGTTGCGGATAGGGATGCGCCTTGCGTTTCCTCGCCGCGTGGGTTGATGTCATTCTTTCATGTTCATTTCTTTTATTGTTGTCATACATAGTTGCGAATGTCGAACTCCTCGATGTTGTCCGGCACGACGAACTCCTTTTCAGGTTTCTTCAGCCGAATCTCGATAAGCCCCTTGATGCGGATGCCTATCTCCGAAGAGCCTTCCATCATTTTCTCGTACAACTCCGTGCCCTCCATGTCGGTGAACACCTTCGCCGCCTTTTCACGTTCCGCCTGTGTCGCGTCCGGGTTCTTGGCGGTCTTGCAGGCGTCGTCAATCTCGTCAAAGCTGCTGCCCGAAGCCCGTGGCGTGTCCGAGGCGTCCTCTTCCGGTTCGTCGTCCCCGTATCCCAGTTCCTCCGGCGGTATGCTCGTGAAGGTCTCATCGAGTTTTTCCTCCGGAACTTGTGCCGGGCGGGATGCGTTTCCCGTTTTTCCGTCGTCAAAAGTAGCCTCTTCCTCCGACAGCTCAATGCCTTTTTCCATAGTGGCGGCTTCTTGCGTCGGTATGGCAGCGGTTGTCCGGGTGGATGCCATCCTGAAACGGCTCTTGCCGATGATGTCCGCCTTTTCCGCAGGGACTTCCTCGTGTGCCGCTATGCGTTTAGCCTCATTCCCGTCCAGTGACCGCCATAATCCGACAATGCCCTTGAAGAAGCGGACAATCCGCGTGTCCATGATGCGCTCGTAAAGGAGCAGGAACAGGAACCAGAGGTTGCAGCCGACCGATACCGCCAGCAGAATGTCTGTCATGCTGATTGTGTAATTCATATCCTTCCGTTTTTGGTTAGAATACTGAATTATAATTTCGGGCATAAAGGCTCTTTATCGCATCCTCGCACTGGTTGAAGTGATGCGTCAGCACATGGTCGATGTAAGCGGACAGCATAAGCCGGTCATGCCCGATTACACGGGTGATACACATGATACGCTCGTGGTACTCCGGGCGCACATACGCCATCTTCCCCTCACGTGCCTTTACTTCCGAGTCACGGATGAACAGACGTTCATAGTCCTTCTCGCAGCATTTGCCGCTTACCGGGACAGGCGACAGGATTTCCACACTCGCCTGCACTTGGGCAAACATACCTCCGCAGTCTTGCTGTGGTCTTTTTTCATTCGGTGTCATTTCTTTTTCCATTTTCAAATCAGATCTTCACGTTGTTTCTTGTACAGTTCGTTGATTCTCTCCTTGTGCTGTTCCAGATGTTGGCGCAGCACGGTATCCACATAGCCGCCCACCGAGATTTCACCTCCGGCGATGTCGTTCACGATTCTGAGGATTTTGCCGTGGACATCGCGGCTGATATAGACACACTGGCGGGTCTTTATCTCGTTGCGGCGCAGGAACAGCTCGTTATAGTCCTCATCCTGCCTTTTCCGGCGGCCACTTTCCCTCTGCGCTTTTTCCCGTGTTACTGGTTGCACAGGAGGTGGTTCCGGTGCGGCGGTGTCCTCTTCGGTCGGTGCAGCTGCGGGTACTTCCTGTGCGGGGCGCAGTGTCCCGTCCTGTGTGCGCCGCCCGATGGAAGCTAACAGCAGTTCCTCGTCGATGCCTTCCGTGTTCACTTTCCTGCTGCCCATGCTCACTGCGGTCTGATGATGTCGCTTATCTCTTCGGAAAACTCCCGGATGCCACTCCCTTTCAGCAGTGCCGTGTCCATCGGGAAGATGGTGGAGCGGAAAACGCTCTTGCGCTCTTCCGAAAGGTCACGGCGGAACTTCTTGCTGTCGGGCAAGCGGGTGGAAAGTACCGGAAAGCCCATTTCGGCTATCACTTCCTCGTAGATGCCGTACAGGTCGTTCCTCTCCCTGCCGTCCACCATCGTCCAAAACAGATAAAGCCCCTTTGTTTTCGCCTGTCCGGTAGTCATCAGCCTGTCGCGGAACATTGTGACGAATTTCAGGGTACTCTCCACAACAAAGCGGTCGGCACTCAGCGGAGTGAAGATGTAGTCCATCTGCGAGAGCGTCTTTATCACGCCGTTACTACGGAGTGTGCCGGGCATGTCGAAGAACACCACGTCGGGTTTCACGTCCTCAGTGGCAATCATCCTCTCGGCATCGTCGAGGGCGTTCACCGCATTGCTCTTGACGATGGTGTAGGCGTTCTTTTTCATCCGGCGGAAATGGTCGCAAGCGAGAGCCTTGAAGTAGGTGCTGCTGTCGATAAGCCCCATTTCGTGTTCGCGCAGCCCGTGGATGCTGTGCTGCGGGTCGTCGCAGTCCACGACGGCGACATTGTAGCCTTTCACGTTGTGCAGGTAGCTGGCGGCAAGTGCCGTGACAGTGGATTTGCCGATGCCACCTTTCTGTGTTGCGAATGCAACGAAGATTTCCTTACTCATAGTTCCATTTATTTTAATTGTTGAAGATTTCTTTTTCTATTTATATGCGGATTTGGTTGCTACATTATCCGCTTCAGTGAACAGACACATGGGCGGGTCATCGCGTATCCGGTTCTGTGGTGAAGCGGTGCGGCGAACAAGTGATGAATGACGACACTGCGTCATGAAGTCATTGAATCTGTACTTCACCAGATTGTCGGATAACCGGGGTTCCGACGGTTCGGGTATCCGCTTCGGCAAGTATCCGCCGAAGCGATTGTCCGGGTATTTGAATGTTCCTTTTCTCATATTTTCAAATCGTTCGTTTCTTGAATCATGCTGCAAATAAACAAGTATATTTTGGAACCTGTATCACTTCTCCGGCAAGTGGCAGCACGTTGCGCCGGTTGGCAGTCATTGACCGGGTCAAGCATCTGTCCAATACAGCTTTAAGGGCGTAACTTTGCCCCCCGGACAGCAGGGTTCGCCGATGGTGCGCGGCCCGGAGTCCTGAAAGGTATCTTCCCATCCGTCCCCTGACGGATTTTTATGTTCACCTGAACATAGCAAGGTATGTTTTCAGCCGCTCAAAATATTTTGAGCATCCCGGAAAACGCCTTGCCCTTGCAGGGGGCGGGCTTTCCCTCCGAAGTCGGAAAGCCTTTCAGAACTGCGGTGCTGTGATCCGAAGCGGCGGCTTATGCCGTCAATCCGCTAAATCCAAAGTAATATGAAAGAGAAAAGGAAAAGCAAAGCAGGGAGAAATCCCAAACTTGATCCGGCGGTGTACCGTTACACCGTCCGTTTCAACGAGGAGGAACACAATCGTTTCCTCGCCATGTTCGGAAAATCGGGTGTCTATGCACGGTCGGTTTTCCTCAAAGCGCACTTCTTCGGACAGCCGTTCAAGGTGCTGAAGGTGGACAAGACGCTGGTGGACTATTACACCAAGCTATCGGATTTTCATGCGCAGTTCCGCGCCGTGGGTACGAATTACAACCAAGTCGTGAAGGAACTGAGGCTGCATTTTTCAGAGAAAAAGGCGATGGCGTTGCTCTACAAATTAGAGCAACACACCGTCGAACTCGTGAAACTGAGCCGCCGGATTGTGGAACTTTCAAGGGAAATGGAGGCGAAATGGTCGCAAAAATCAGTGTAGGAAACTCGTTGTACGGCGCGATTGCCTATAACGGGGAGAAGATTAACGAGGCGCAGGGGCGGTTGCTTACGACCAACCGCATCTACAATGACGGTTCGGGAAAGGTGGACATCAACAAGGCGATGGAGGGTTTTCTCACCTTCATGCCGCCACAGATGAAGGTGGAGAAGCCGGTGGTGCATATTTCGCTCAACCCACATCCGGAGGATGTGTTGACCGATGCGGAATTGCAGGATATAGCCCGCGAGTATCTGGAAAAACTCGGTTTCGGCAACCAGCCTTATCTTGTTTTCAAGCACGAGGACATCGACCGCCACCACCTGCACATCGTGACGGTGCGGGTGGACGATAACGGGAAATGTATCAGCGACAAGAACAACTACTATCGTAGCAAACAAATCACCCGTGAGCTGGAGAAGAAATACGGGCTGCACGGCGCGGAGCGCAGGAACCGCCGGCTTGACACGCCGCTAAGCAAGGTGGACGCATCGGCAGGTGATGTGAAGAAGCAGGTGGCTGGCACTGTGAAGGCTCTGAACGGGCAGTACCGTTTTCAGACGATGGGCGAATACCGTGCGCTCCTTTCCTTATATAATATGACGGTGGAGGAAGCGAGAGGCAACGTGCGCGGACGGGAGTATCACGGGCTGGTTTATTCCGTCACGGACGACAAGGGTAACAAGGTGGGCAACCCGTTCAAGTCCTCGCTTTTCGGGAAGTCCGCAGGTTATGAAGCCGTACAGAGAAAATTTATCCGTTCCAAATCAGAGATTAAGGACAGGAAGCTCGCCGACATGACGAAACGCACCGTTCTTTCCGTGCTGCAAGGCACTTATGACAAGGACAAATTTGTATCCCAACTCAAAGAGAAGGGCATCGACACCGTACTGCGCTACACGGATGAAGGGCGTATCTATGGAGCGACGTTTATCGACCACCGCACAGGATGTGTACTGAACGGCTCTCGCATGGGCAAGGAGCTTTCGGCGAATGCCTTGCAGGAACACTTCACCCTGCCATACGCCGGACAACCGCCGATACCGTTATCCATCCCTATGGATGCTGCGGACAAGGCATACGGACAGACCGCATACGACCGTGAAGACGTATCGGGCGGAATGGGCTTGCTCACTCCCGAAGGTCCGGCGGTAGATGCTGAGGAAAAGGCTTTCATCCGGGCGATGAAGCGCAAAAAGAAGAAAAAGCGCAAGGGCTTGGGTTTGTAATCGGAGTATCAACAATTAAAAAATCAATGTATGTCACAACAAGAAGACGATTTGAGGGCATTGGCGAAAATCATGGATTTTCTGCGTGCCGTGAGTATTATTTTAGTGGTTATGAACGTGTACTGGTTCTGTTACGAAGTCATCCGGCTGTGGGGCGTGAACATCGGTGTGGTGGACAGAATCCTTCTGAACTTCGACCGCACGGCGGGGCTGTTCCATTCCATACTGTACACAAAGCTGTTTGCCGTCCTGCTGCTTGCCCTGTCCTGTCTGGGTACAAAGGGGGTCAAGGGAGAGAAAATCACTTGGGGAAGAATATGGACGGCACTCGCCGCCGGGTCCGTGCTGTTTTTCCTAAACTGGTGGATACTGGCTCTGCCGCTTCCGATTGAGGCGGTGATGGGGCTGTATGTCCTTACCATCGGTACGGGCTATGTCTGCCTGTTGATGGGAGGTCTGTGGATGAGCCGTCTGTTGAAACACAATTTGATGGAGGATGTTTTCAACAACGAGAACGAGAGTTTCATGCAGGAAACAAGACTCATCGAAAGCGAGTATTCGGTCAATTTGCCGACACGCTTCTATTACAAAAAGCGTTGGAACAACGGTTGGATCAATGTGGTGAATCCCTTCCGTGCGTCCATCGTGTTGGGTACGCCGGGCAGCGGCAAGTCATACGCCGTGGTAAACAATTTTATCAAGCAACAGATTGAAAAGGGCTTCTTGATGTACGTGTATGACTTCAAATTCAGCGACTTGTCCACCATTGCCTACAATCATCTGCTGAACCACCCTGACGGCTACAAGGTGAAGCCGAAGTTCTATGTGATCAACTTCGACGACCCGCGACGCTCTCATCGGTGCAATCCCATTCACCCGGATTTTATGGAAGATATTACGGACGCCTACGAGAGTGCCTATACAATAATGCTCAACCTCAATAAAACGTGGGTGCAAAAGCAGGGTGACTTCTTTGTGGAATCACCTATCATTTTGTTCGCCAGTATTATATGGTATCTTAAAATCTATCAGAACGGGAAATATTGCACGTTTCCCCATGCCATCGAATTTTTGAACCGCCGCTACGAGGATATTTTTCCGATACTGACTTCCTATCCCGAACTGGAGAACTACCTTTCCCCGTTCATGGATGCGTGGCTCGGAGGGGCTGCGGAGCAGCTCATGGGGCAGATAGCGTCGGCAAAAATTCCGCTTTCGAGGATGATTTCACCGCAGCTCTATTGGGTGATGTCGGACAGCGAGTTTACGCTGGACATCAACAATCCCGAAGAGCCGAAAATCCTATGCGTGGGCAACAATCCCGACCGTCAGAATATCTACGGGGCGGCTCTCGGATTGTATAACTCCCGCATCGTGAAGCTCATCAATAAGAAGGGGATGCTGAAGTCGTCGGTCATCATAGACGAGCTGCCGACGATATATTTCAAAGGGTTGGACAATCTTATAGCTACCGCCCGAAGCAACAAGGTTGCCGTGTGTCTGGGATTTCAGGATTTCAGCCAGCTGGTGCGCGACTACGGTGATAAGGAGGCGAAAGTGGTGATGAATACGGTCGGTAACATTTTCTCCGGGCAGGTGGTAGGTGAAACGGCAAAGACACTATCGGAACGATTCGGTAAGGTGTTGCAGAAACGGCAGTCTATCTCCATCAACCGGCAGGATGTTTCCACCTCCATTAACACGCAGATGGACGCGCTTATCCCGCCCAGCAAGATTTCCGGTTTGACGCAGGGAATGTTTGTCGGTTCGGTGTCCGACAACTTCAACGAGCGTATCGAACAGAAGATTTTCCACTGCGAGATTGTGGTGGATGCCGATAAGGTAAAACGGGAGGAAAGTGCCTACAAGAAAATCCCCGTTATTACCGATTTCACTGACGCAGACGGCAACGACCGCATGAAGGAAACGGTGCAGGCAAATTACCGGCGCATCAAGGAGGAGGTGAAGCAGATTGTTCAGGAGGAATTGGAGCGCATCGCGGGCGATGACAACCTGAAGCATCTGTTGCAGCAGAAGTAACCTATTAAAATAAGGGAGGATAGCTAAAATCCTCCCTTATTTTAATATTCCTCCAAAAGTTTATTTTGACGTAAATCTTCAATGTAACATGCTAAGTTACTTGAAACTTTATTAAATACTTTATCAAGATATGGGATGATATTTTCCAAATTCAATTCCAACTCTAACGGGAAACTATGATATTGATGTAAAAACCTTGTGATGTCATTTCTTTCTGAAACAGATAAAAGCAAAAATGGATTACTGTTTTTATAATATACCATTGCTGAAAGATGAATAAAAGCGCATCCTAATTTATAAACAAAAAAAGGCCAGCCATAAAATTTATCAGCTAAATCCACCATTTGTTTATCGGTCACGACTTTCTTTGTATTGGGATAAGACCATTTTATTCCCTCCAAAGTTTGGTTTATAAAATGCTCTCTAAGGTTTAAGTCGCTAATTGACAACAAAAACATAACTCTTACCATAGAATCTAATTCTTGACGCAGAATAGATATTACCTGCCCATATAATTGTTGTTGCAACAAAATATTTATAGCGCAAGAATGTTCTCCTGACCTTTGAGTAACTATATCGCAAAATAAATTAATATTATTTGTTTTCATTGTTGAGTGATTTCGCTTATAAGATATAGGATTTACTATTGGTTGCCACATATATCTGATGCGGCATTTCTTTTTCGTTGTATATTATTGTATGGTTGTCGCACAAGGTCATTCCCAGCCTTTCAACCACACGGATGGATGCCACGTTTTCCGGTCGGATACTGCAACAGACAGTTTTCAGTTCCAGCTCTCCAAAGGCGTATTCCAAACACGCGCGGGCGGCTTCCGTACCGTAACCGTTATGCCAGTATGTGTTATCGAGTATATAGCCAAGCTCGACAGTCTCGTTCCCGTTTAGGGTACTATTCATCAGACCGGCTTGTCCTATCAATGCGCCGCTTTCTTTCAGTATGACGGCAAAATATCCGAACCCGTCCTTGCGGTATCGGATGAGTTGCCTGTTTATCCATTTGCGCACGTCCTTTTTGGTAAAGCCGTGTTCCCAAGCGTACATGACTTCCGGCTTTCCCATTATGGCAAGGAGTGCGTCCATATCCTTACGGGTTATCCTGCGGATAAGCAGCCGTTCCGTTTCCATGACGACCAGCGATGCGGAATAGGTCTTTATCTCAAATCCGTCCTCTTTCCATTCCTTCACAAGCCTGTTGATCGTTTCTTCCACCAGACTGTCATAAGCGGCATCGGGAATAACCTTTATAAAAAAGGTGTCACGGGTTTCTTTCATGACCCATTCGTTGATGTCTTTCAGTTCCTTGCCTTCGGGAATGTAATTCTTGTGTATCATGAACTCGTTGATGTTGTCCGCCAACAATTCTTCCAACTGATAACGGATGTCATCCTCCAGTTCGGCAAATGGTATGGTTTCCTCTTCATAGATGCCTTCTATTAAAACATCATCCTCTTCCATATCCTCGTCCGGTGTCTGATTGCCCCGTTTCATGTCCAACATATCCTGCGCGAACTGCCCGGATTCCTTGTCCTTGTACTTCTTGGCATATTTTTCCAGCAGTTCCCAGTCCTGACGGCTCATCGGGCATTTGAAAACGGCTCGTTCCACCTCGTTACAGCGCACCATGTCCGCCTTCACATCATCGGGAAGCGACCGGCATTCCTTGCAGATATGCCGCGAGTGTCCTTTGCCGCTGAATTGCTCGTTGGCTTTGTACTCGCTACAAATCCGACAGTAATGCCCCTGTTGTTTCTTCTTTTTCGCCACCATACCCCGTTATTATATCAACAGTTCTTTTCCTTTATCGGTAAGACGATATTTCTGCCGGGGATGTTTCGGATTTTCCGGGTAAATAGGCTCTACCAAATTCTGCCTTATGGCTGGATACAGATATAGTTCTAAAAAATTACTTTTGTCCTTTAATCCTATCACACACATAATCTCTTTGGTTGAAAGTGTCTGTGTGCCGATTGCAGACAACACCTTTTCCACCTGTGGGGTAACTGTGGGGTGACTGTGGGGTAACTGTCGGGTAATTGTCGGGTCGTGCCCCACAGTTTTTCGGGTATAGCGGAAAATAACCCATACACTATTTCCATCTGTATGAAACTCCGGATCGGGAATGCCGACACGCCGGCATTCGCTTATCATAAGCCCGATGCCTCGTCCCCAGCTTTCCAGAACCTCGCTTTTATACAGAACATTCGCAATAATCAGGTTTTGAGGTTCTGAATTATGCCCGCTCAATAACTTTTCCATTGTTATATCCGGCGGAAAAGTTCCACTGTTCTCAATCTCCACACGGTCATCATAGATGGCAATTCCTACCGAACTGCCGGGACGGTGGTATGAGCGGTGGCAAAGGGCATTTGTGCAGCATTCCCTCAATGCCTTGTAAGGAATCTCAAGCTCTTCCTCCCGATACAAGCCTTCAACTTTGCCCGAAAGGGAAAGATGCTTGAAAAAGAACGACATTGCAGTGTCCAGCAGTGTGTAGATATTGCCAGTGGTACGCTGATTGTCTATAAACTCGTCTTTTGTAGTTCCTTTGAAACGCGCCAACCGAAGCAGGCACTGGGGATAGAAGTAAAAATCACGACCGAACAAGACTGCGGAAGCATTATTCAGTTTTCCGTCATGTAACAGGTTGAATTTTTCGAGTATGGTCGGCAAATCCTCCCTTATGGTGGCTTCGGGTAGGCGACCGCACCGGATGCCTCCACGTACCGCTCCCATAATGGCATGTTCATCAAGGTCAGTAACTTTGATGTCGGGATTCGTCATCGCCTCCCAAGCGTATTTCCCACCTCGCTGCATAAGCAGTTGGTTATATACGTCTTGCGGCATGGAGGATGTCACGCTCTCCAATCGAAGATAAGCCCGTCCCTTATAGGAGAACGGACGCATATAACGTTGGCTGTCCGCAGACAAGGCTATCACACTCTTGTCTGTATTTTGGATACTGATATACGAAACTTCGAGTGTGGCAAATGGTTCAAAACGCCGGATGGCTTCCGCAATATCACGCTTCGTCTTGTCGCTCACTTCCTGCCCGATGATCTTTCCTTTGTCGGTCACACCGAACAACACCGTGCCACCTTCGCTGTTAAGGAAAGCGCAGAGCGTTTCCATGCCGCGCTCCAACTGCCCGGTGGTTTCCTTGAACTCCACCTGCCCGTTTTCCTTTTCGGCTATCAGTTGTTTTACTATATCGAGGTTGTCTATGTTCATATTCAATTCGTAACAATTGTACAAAGATAGCGTTTTTCGCTGAAATTCGGGGCAATAGCGCGCCGAAAACGCCCTTTTTCGTATAGATTTTACTCAAACGGGAGAACAGCATGATACCATTCTCCCGCTTATACCTGATTTTATCTTCTCATACGTTCCAGCTCTTCATCGCGCAGCATTCTCTCGTTCAGTTTCTCCTGCATCTTGTCGAGGAAATAGGTACGGCTTTCGTTTTTCCGACGTTTGATGTCGGTATAGAAGCGGTAGCAATCCTTCGACTCAATACCGAATATCTTGTAGAGAATCGGGGCGAGCTGTTTTAGCGGCATATTGCCGTTGTTGATACAGCCCATCTCGTCTATGCCGTAGATAAGTTCCACGAGGTCGATGGCGTTGCCCGTCCAAAGAAGGCTGGCGGTGGTTTCTGTTGCGTTGTTGGCGGATATTAGTGGTGGCACTTGGGGCGTGGCAAGGAATTTCTGCATCTTTCTTACGAAAGACAGAGCCTTGCTGACGTAGGCGGCAATCTCTCTTCTTTCTTCTGACAGATTACGCACCGGATGGTGCTGCAACTCGATTTCGATGTAGGCAAGCGCGATGACGGTAAGGTTCATGTCCATGCCGCCGTTGCACAGTTCTATTACTTGGGTGGCGAAAGCCGTGTATGCTTTTTCCATATTGCAGTCTCCGGCTTCGTTTATCCGGCGGAAGAACTCGGTTTCCGCCAATAAAAAATAATTCATGTCCTGTCAATTTTGAAATTTTACACTCTGTTTTCGGTATGCGCACATGAATATAATTGGCAAAAAACGCGGCAGAAAACAAAAAATCCAACGCTCAATTTTACAAAGTGTTGTATTTCAGTGGTATAAAATTCAATATTTTTTCACAGGGACAAATTATCTCCGACTTAAATTGTTTGTAATCAGACATTTATTCTATTCTTGAAAATAAAAATGTATGCTTGCCGCACATTTTGGCTATCTTGCTTTTTTATCAAGGATGTAGATAATGCGGCATACACCGTTGGGAAAACTTTTCAAAGAGGAAAGCGTCCAGTGTTGCTCTGGCAGAGCCGACTTAAAAAAATGTCGTCCGCTTCCGGATATGAAAGGAACGGTGTATAGTATGATTTCATCCACAGCGTGCATACGCAGTAGTCCGTTTATATAGTCTGCCGTGTCCGGTGTGGCTTCCGCGAGGTAACGGATGTTTGTGCCGTCTTTTCTCCATTCGTGCAGCATTGAAATGGAATAGTCTGGTGTCACGCGGTAAAGGGCGTTCTTCCTGATTTCATCAAGACCGCAACGGTCAAGGCACAAATCCTGATGTGCTTTATAATATAACTCTGAAGAAAGACATCCGTCCATCGTCAGTACGGCGAGAATCTGAACTTTACCCATAATCGTTACCTTTCATTAGGCAAGGGCAAAAAAGTAGCGTGCAATTCACACTACCTTCAAGCGATGGCTCTGGTAAAGCCTTTACGGAGAGTACGTGAATGCACGCTATGCGTAAGCATAGCATAAGCATCACGCAATCGTCTCCGTAGTTCCAATTTACCAGATTTTCGCTTGAAACGCCTTGCGGTCTTATCCTATATGTTGGCGGCGAAAAGCTCCTGCCAATCGCCGTTTTTCTCAAATGTTATGCAAAGATAGCCAAATTCAGTGAATTACAGGCTATGATTGCTTGAATTTATATTTAAGTCCATACTCTTCAAGTTTGCTGTATAGTGTTGTCCTGCCTATTCCGAGCAGTTCGGCGGCGACACTCCGGTTGCCGTTTGCCTGTTTCAACGCACGCAATATCCGCTCCTTATCCTCCGCGTCATTGCGCAGGGCGAAGTTGACAGTAGAGGTCGGTTTCGTCACGGCAAGTTCCAGATGCTCTTTCATGACAACACCTTCCTGCGCCTGCAATACAGCACCCATAACTTTCTGCCGAAGTTCCCGCACGTTGCCCGGCCATGCGTGTGTCAGCAACGCTTTACGTGCTTCGGAACTGAACCCGCTCACGCTACACTCCAGCTCTCTGTTTGCCATATCACGGAAGAACT
Source organism: Bacteroides sp. AM41-16 (assembly GCF_003603495.1). Taxonomy (NCBI): domain Bacteria; kingdom Pseudomonadati; phylum Bacteroidota; class Bacteroidia; order Bacteroidales; family Bacteroidaceae; genus Bacteroides; species Bacteroides sp. AM41-16. Next base: position 15,311 of record NZ_QTNE01000034.1, read on the forward strand.
CTGCCAGCGGCATGATGTCTTCCTGACAGTCACGCAACGGAGGAACGGTTATCCCGAAGTCGTGCAGGCGGTACAGAAGATCCTGCCGAAAACGCTTTTCACTCACTGCCGCTTCCAGATCCTCGTTGGTGGCGGCGATGATGCGGACATTGAAACTCCTGTCTGCCTTGTCTCCGACCGGGCGATACCGCCTCTCCTGTATGGCGCGGAGCAACATCTGTTGGGTTTCCAACGCGAGGTTTCCTACCTCGTCCAGAAACAGCGTGCCGCCTTCCGCCTCATGGAAATATCCTTTCTTGGCACAATCTGCTCCTGTAAACGCTCCCTTGACGTGTCCGAAGAAGGCCGAGGGCGCAAGCTCTTTGGTGAGTGAACCGCAGTCCACCGCCACGAATGGCTTGACTGCCCGCTTGCTCTTGTCGTGCAGGTGGTGGGCAATATGTTCCTTACCCGTGCCGTTCTCTCCGAATATCATCACGCTCATATCGGTAGCGGCTACCAGCCTTATACGGTGCATGATTTTCTGAAATGCGGAACCGTCACGGGCGAACACAGGCATACGGCGTTGTCCTGCCTGACGTTCTTTCAGTATGGAACGGATCAGGGGGACAAGTTTATCCTCCACAAGCTGTTTGGGAATATAGTCTATCGAGCCGAGTTTCATGCTTTCCACGGCGGTATTAACTTCGGCGTAGTCGGTCATAATGATGAAGGGCTGCATCTTTCCCTCCTTTCGCATCCAGCGCAAAAGGTCAATGCCGTTACCGTCAGGCAGGCGCAGGTCGGCAACCACGATGTCATTATCTGTCGCCTGTTGTAGATGTTTCTTCGCGGTTGAGAGGTGGTAAGCCTTCACGGTGCGGTAGCCCTCCCGCGCCAGCATGTTGCAGACAAACTCGCAGTACACGATATTGTCTTCTACCACAATTATTGTTGTCTTATCCATCTTCGTATTTTCTCCTTTCCTCTTCTGCCAACCGGATTATTTCCGCTCCCTTATCCAGCACGGCAGTCACGGCATGGCTTAACGCTTCACCATCCGGGAGTACATCGCCATGAAGCAATCTGTAAAGTACATTTAGCGGTTGGTCGGCACGTAGCACCTCCCACGAGCTGCGCAGGTGGTGTGTCAGGGAATCCAGCTTTTGCAGGTCTTTTTCTGTTGCCGCTTCCCGTATTGTCTGCATCTCTTTTTCAGTTTCCGTCATCAACTTTTCCAGCATAACGGCTTCATTGCCGTAAGACAGCAAAGCTGAAAAATCCGGTTTCCCGTCCGGTGTTTCTTTTATGGCACACCTGTCGGAAACCTCCATCAACTCCGATATGGAGAACGGCTTGAACAGGCATCCGGCAAAGCCTTTTGCCAATAGTTCCCCTTTGTTACAACTGCCCGAAGCGGTTGCCACAACCACCGGGATTGTTGGTGAATTGCCCACGTTGGACGAACGCAACAGTTCCAGTAATTCGAAACCGTTTATACCGGGCATATTCAAGTCTGTCAGCAACAGGCTGTATTCTTTCTGGCGTATCATTTCCATCAGTTCCGCAGCATCGGTGCAAGTGTCGCAGTGTATTCCTTCTTGGGAGTACATCTCTTTCAGCATCAGAAGTAATACCTCATCATTGTCAATGGCGACAACATCATGGAATTTATTGTTATGATAAACAGGTGTATTGCTTGTATATCCAAGCTGTTCTTCAGCTTCCTGCATAGAAATTTCAACTGTGAAACGACTGCCTTTCCCTTTCTTGCTGTCCAAACGGATTGTTCCGCCAAGCATCGACACAATATTACGCATTATGGCAAGCCCAAGCCCGAAACCCTCCTTTGCGGCGGCATTTGATAGACGTTCAAACGCACCGAACGCTTGTTTCTGTTCCTCTTCTGTCATGCCTGTACCTGTATCTTCAACGACCAGTGTCAGAACTCCATTATCATATTCAGTAATCAAAGAAACACCGCCTTCTTCTGTGAACTTGACTGCGTTTGACAGCAGGTTATTCCCGATTTGTATTATTCGCTCTTTGTCGGTCAATACAATGGCATCGTGTCCAGTCTTCACGGACAAGGACAACCCTTTGTTCACTGCAACAGGAATGAACTCCGTTTCAAGTGTGTGCGTGATTGCAGAAATCCGGCAGGGTGACAGACGGGGCTGTTCCTTGCCGTTGTCCAGGCGGAAGAAGTCAAGCAAAGTGTTGAGCATATCCCGCATACGGTCGGAGGATTGCAGTATATTTCGGATATATTGCCCATTATTACCGCTATTGCATTCTTTCCGCAAAAGTTCGGTATAGCCAGTTATTGCCGTCAGTGGTGTACGCAACTCATGGGTAATAGTATGTACCGCTTTCTTTCGGGAGGTTATGAGTACCTCATTTTGTTGCACGGACTGTTCCAATTGCTCGATCAAATCCGTTGTCTTGCGTTTGTATCGTTTAATGTTCTTTGCATCACGGTGTATGATGATATAGGAAATGACCAACAGCAAAAGAACAAATCCCATCAAGCCGCCTATCTGCATAAATGATTTTTTACGCATCGCTGTTATCTCGCTTTCTCTATTTTGTAAATCAGATTGTACCTTCTTTTCGATTTGGCAAATCAATCCTTGCAGTTGTCTGTTAAGTTCTGCATTACGGGCAGCAAGACTATCGGCTTGTTCTGACAATCGACGGCTCTGCGCTTTCTGTTCGTTGACCATGTTTCTATTGGATGAACGGAGCGTAGTCGTTGTTGTCGTTGGCTTCGTTCCCTCTTTTTTGCCAAAGATGCCCAAGAAACCTTTTCGTTTTGGCTTTTTGGACTGTTCCTGCACACTTTTCTGCACAATAACCGGAATTTGATTGGCTATCTTCTTGTTAATAGATTGTTGTTCATCCATTAACCGGACTATCTGGAACATCTGTCGTTCCTTATCCTCTAAAAGACTGCGCACACTATCGATGCGCTCTGCTGGATAGGTGGCCTTGAAACGGCAGAGCATACTGTCCATTGCCATACGCCGTGCATGGTAATGCTCGATATCTTTATCGTTCCATTCCAGTATTGTTTCACCCAATAGAGAAAATTTTATCATTTGAATATTGATATTGTTTATTTCTTTTCGGAGCTCGTCTATTTTTTTATTGCCAAGTTCTAATGCTTCTATCTCCTGCCATTCATAGAGGCTATTATATGCCATACATCCGATAAGAATGGAGATAAGTATATATCCCAACTGTATTGCCTTATAGAAATTTCCTGACCGCTCCATTATTTTGATGACATTGATTTTTGGAACATGAATAAAAGTTTATCTTTTTCGTTCATGCGGATATTATCAGAATAATCGCCTTTTGTTATTTGATACCCGCATGGCTTGACCATAAAAACGCCTAAGCCCTTAGTGTATGAACTTACTTCTGAGGCGTAGTCTTTACTTGTATTTAATGGAACTTTCCCTTTAATATGACACCACTCATTATTGCAACTGATGTCTTCAATCTCAGACATCATTTTTTGCAAATCTGTAATAGCTTTGGAACTTGCCGCTTGGGGTATCTGCAACTCAAAATAGAGCATCGGTTCGAGAATGTCCACACCTGACTGTTGCAAGGCCAGCCTGAAGACATAAGGGGTCAGCTGTCTGAAATCAGCAGGTGTACTTACCGGGCTATAATACTCGGCTTGAGTAAAAGTTACTTTCAGATCAGTCACTTCCCATCCATGTAAACCAGATTGGCAAGACATACGAATCCCTTCAAAAACGGCATTTTGAAAAGAATGGTTCAGATAACCATAGGAGATGTCACTTTCGATTTGCAACCCTGTCCCTAACGGCAAGGGTTCAAGCGTCAGCCCTATTGTGGCCCAGTAAGGGTTGGGTGGCACTTCGATCTGAATAATCTTATTGACCTTTTTTACAGGTCGTTCTTTGTAGATAGTCTTGATCTCATCAAAATGGACCTTTACGGAAAATCGTTCTTCCAGCAATGTCTGTATGATTTCCTTTTGTGTCAAACCATATAACGAGATTTCCAATTCATCACTATATGAGTTTATGGAAAAGGACAAAGACGGGTCTTCAATCCACAATGTATTCAGAGCGGATATCACCTTGCTTCTCTCTTCGGACCTGTCTGGCCGGACGGAGGATTTGAGAGCGGGATGCTGATGAGATAACCCTTGAATCAAACAAGGTTTAGTACCTAAATAATCTCCGATTCGAAAATCTTCCATATCTTCTACAATCGCGATATCATTGGCCCCCACTTCATCAACATTTATCTCTCTGCCCTGATAAATAGTCTTTAGATTTTTAATCTTGATGAATTTTTCCGAATCGTTGATTCTTACAATGTCTCGAAGTCTCAGACTTCCGTCAATTATTTTTAGAAAACTTCTTTTATGTCCTTTGGGGTCATGCTCTATCTTATAGAGATAAGCTGAAAGTCTGTTTGAGACTGATTCTGGAGGAAGTATAAAAGAAGAGATGGCGTCCAACAACTCATTGATACCGATATTGAACATTGCTGATCCATGTAGTACCGGATAGACTTTGGCTTTTGCCACAAGATCGATTATCGTATTCCAATAATCAGCCGGTGAAATTTCGCTATCCGCCAAATATCGTTCTAATATATTGTCGTCATGGTTGCATACAAATTCTTTGTATTCTTCCTTTATATATGTTTGGGAGCAAATCGGATAAACCAATCCATCGACAACAGTTTGCATAAACAGGACATCTTGAGACAGATTTGTTTTTATATCCAGATACAAACGCTCTAAATTCACACCGTCACGGTCAATTTTATTGATAAATATAATTGTCGGGATTTGCAGTTTTTGTAAAGTATTGAACAGCAACTTTGTTTGCGCTTGTATGCCTTCCTTTGCGGATAAGATGAGGACTGCTCCATCAAGCATTTTGAATGTCCGCTCCACTTCCGCAATAAAATCCATGTGTCCCGGAGTGTCAATGATATTGCATTTCACTCCATTCCAGATAATAGATGTCGTAGAAGCCCGAACAGTAATTCCTCTACGTTTCTCTATATCCATAGAGTCTGTTATGGTGTCACCATTATCCACACGGCCGCACTTTTCCGTTGCTCCACTGGCAAACAGCAGATTCTCGGTTACGGAAGTTTTTCCTGCATCAATGTGAGCAAGAATTCCTAAATTTATAATATTCATTTGGATTAAGCAATAATATACTACAATAGATGCATTGTCGAAACGCACCTTTTAATACCTCCTCGTAGCATGTGAGAACTACAGGATTACTAACTCGTATTAATATGTATATTATTACTGCCGCATAACGATTACAAAATTACACAAAAAAATATATCTAACAAAAGTGGGAGGATTTTTTAACTTTTTACCATAGACATTTTATTAGGGAAGCGTAGGTTCAACTGGTAAGTACAAATAAGTAGAAATGTTTGAACAACAACGTTTTAGGAAGTTGAAAAAAATCAAGTTTCTCTCTCGGTATAACGTTTATTTTGGCCAATATCTTCTTTAGTTTGGCATTTGAGTATTTCCCATTCGTGTTCTATTTAGCTCCTTATTATGAGTATGTAGCAAGTTGCTTATCAAATTCAGCCTCTTTGAGGGTCAAATATGGTTTTGCAAATGGTGACTGACAAGACATAAACAAGGTCAGCAGGATTTTTTACATAAATGGACATGAATGTATATAACCTAAAATAAGAATAAATTTTAATAAGGGCTGCCCAAAAAGAAAAAAAATGCAGTTGCCATCCTACAGATACTTGCAGAAAGGATAAAATTTACTTTTAGACCTTTTGGGATAGCCCTTATTAATACTTCAGATAAAATTCCTAAGGTTATATTTTCAATCCTTTGGACCGGGTTTCCTCCTTGGCATACAGCCCCGGATGCCCAGTTATGGTGTGATTGGCGATAATACTTTCCGATGGATTGCGTATTTGCGGTGATGTATCTTCGGGATATTGCCTGATACCGTTTCGCACACCTTTCGCTTCCGGTTTGACCTGTTGCCCTTCATGCTCCTTTTCGGTGATTTCGGGTGTAGGCGGCGCAAGTTCCAGCTGTATCTTGCGGTCAAGGGCGGCAAGTTCGGACTTCAACTGTTTCAGTTCTTCCTCCTTCTTCCACACCTTGCCTGCTATCTCCTGCAACTGCGGTATCTCACGTTCCAAGACCTCATTCTTCGCTTTATACTGGTCGATGATGGAGGGGATTCTCTCAATCGCGTTGAGGAAGTTGCGGGCGGCGGCCAACGGGTCAGCCAGCGCCAGATGCCCGTTGTTGTAGGTGTACTTGTAGTTCCCCTCGACCACGAAGCGGTTGTCGGTAAACTCCAATCCCTCTTTGAGTATCCTTTCGCTGACCACCTTTATCGGGAAACCGTAAAACTCTCCAACCTGCGTGTACAACCCTCCGGTCGTGGCATTCTTGGCTATCTCCTGCAAACGCTTTCCGATGACTTTCTCATCGGCGGAATCCACTCCGTCCACCTTTATTATATTAAGGTGATTGCCCTCCTTGTCGGTCTGCACCACAGAGAGGAAGCGGTTCCAGTCCTCCGTCATGGCATCTATGAAAGCTGTGTTGTTGCCCAGCTCGCGGGTCTTCGATTCCAGCTTGAACTCCGAATCACGCTTGCCCTTGTTGAACGACTTGCGTTCCCCTTCGAGCGAGGCGATACGTTTTTCCAGTTTCGCCTTGTCCAGCAGGTCGGTGTTGCCGGATAGCAACGCCATATATTCCGAGAAGTTCATGCCCGATTTCTCGTCCATTGCCCCCTCGTCGATGGTACGCGCTTCCATAGCACCGCTTTTAAGCTGGCTGATGAAAGTCTGCTTGCAGTGCAGGAGGTTGAACTTGTAACTGTCCAGTGATTTTTCCACCGCGTAGATTATTACGTCCACGTTGTTCCCGGCGAAATGCTTGGCTATCTCGTTGCCTGCTCTAACTCCCCGTCCGTCACGCTGTTGCAGGTCGGACGGTCGATCGGGTAGGTCAAGGGCATTGCTGCCCTCTTCCCCCCT
>NZ_QTNE01000035.1:0-20852 GCF_003603495.1 Bacteroides sp. AM41-16
CACATACAGCTCGTCGGTTCCGCACCAGCCGCAACGTCCGTTTATAAAGTCTTGCATAAGCGTAATTAATATATGTAATGAAGTGCTAAGATATTGTTTTCATTGCGAACAAACAAATCTATCCATTCAGAATGGACAGTTCTCATATTCTTTCTTACTTTTGCAAAAAGGTAACGGGTGGTTTGAACGCCTGAAAAACAAGAAAATTAATAATAAAGAATGGAAAAGACTTGGAGATGGTTTGGCAAGAAAGACAAGATAACCCTTGCCATGTTGCAACAGATAGGAGTGGAAGGCGTTGTCACTGCCTTGCATGAAGTTCCCAACGGTGAAATATGGACGTTGGAAGCCATTGAAGATTTGAGGGATTATATTGAATCCTTCGGATTGCGCTGGTCTGTAGTAGAAAGTCTGCCGGTGTGCGAGGCTGTCAAATATGCGGGGAGTGAGCGTGACCGATTGATAGAGAACTACAAGATAAGCCTTGCCAATTTCGGCAAGGCAGGCATCCGGACGGTATGTTACAACTTCATGCCGGTGATTGACTGGATTCGCACGGACTTACAACATCCCTGGGAAGACGGGACATCTTCTCTTTATTTCGACAGAATCCGTTTTGCCTACTTCGACCTGAAGATATTGGAACGGGAGAATGCGGAAGCCGATTATTCTCCGGAAGAGCTGGACAAGGTGGCAGAACTGGATAAGGTGATTACGGAGTCTGAAAAGGCAGAGCTGGTAGATACGATTATCGTAAAGACACAAGGATTCGTAAATGGCAACATCAAGGAAGGTGACAAGGAGCCGGTAACCCTGTTCAAACGTTTGCTGGCGCTATACAAAGGGATAGACCGGGAGGCTCTGCGCGAGAATATGCGTTATTTCTTGTCTGCCATCATGCCGGTATGCGAGGAATATGGGGTGAATATGTGTGTACACCCCGATGACCCTCCTTTTCAGGTATTGGGGTTGCCGCGCATTGTGACAGACGAGGCAGATATTGCCTGGATACTGAGTGCAGTGGACAATCCCCATAATGGCCTGACTTTTTGCGCTGGTTCATTGAGTGCGGGTGAACAGAATGATACCCGTGAACTGGCAAGGAAGTTTGCCAGGCGTACCCACTTTGTGCATTTGCGCAGTACGAAGGCAATACCGGGTGGAAACTTTATCGAAAGTTCCCATCTGGAGGGAAGGGGACACCTCATTGATTTGATTCGTATCTTTGAGAAAGAAAATCCGGGATTGCCGATGCGTGTGGACCACGGTCGCATGATGTTGGGCGACGAGGATAAAGGGTACAATGCAGGTTATTCTTTTCATGGCCGTATGCTGGCATTGGCTCAAGTGGAGGGAATGCTGGCTGTGGTAGACGATGAATTGTACGGAAAATCTGTTTGATTGATTTTAAGTTAGGCATGGATTACGCGAAAAATCATGGATATTCTTCATTTATTATCCATGATTTTTCATGTAATCCGTGTCTAAAGAATCTATTAGTGTTGTAAATCCGGCTTAATAGTTGAAAGCCTTGGATTTTACGTAAACCTTGAAGTCTTTGATTCCACCCGGTACCTCGCTTTCCATTCTGGGTAGATATTGTATGCCGGTCAGGGTGCGGGTACTACCCAAGTCAATCACGACAGAATGCGGGTATGGAGTGTCTTTTGTTGTGCTCCAATAGGTTGATTCCTGGAGGTCGAAGATTTTGTCCGCAGAACAGTTGACGTGGGATACGTCTTCGCTGTCGGCATAATTGACAATCCAGGGTTCGCGTGACAGACGTTCCCCATTCTCATCCAGCAGATACATTTCGGCAATGCAAGCCAGGTCTTTTCCATCTTGTGCACTCAAGGCTTCCAGGCAGACATAACGTCCGGTGACGGGTTGGTCGAATTTGCGTTCCTGCCAACCGTTGCCGGGATTGAAGCTGCCGGAGAGGACGGGCTGCTCACCGGACAAGTCGAGATTTTCACCCTCATTGCGGTGCGTCAGCGGTTTGGTGACGAGCAACTGGTCCAGTAATGGCTCGCTCAGTCCTTCGGACTTAACTTCTTTGGGACCGATGATGTCGAAGACAATCACTTCATTCTCACCTTTCTTCAACCAGCATCCCGGGATGTAGAGGGTCTGTTGCGGGCCGATTTCCCAAATGCGTCCCATGGCGTGCCCGTTGACGTAGACAAGTCCCTTGCCCCAAGTCTCGAAGTTTAGGAATGTGTCGCTGGGCTTGTTCACCTTAAAGGTGGCACGGTAGCAACCCGGAATGCGTTGTCCTAACTCATCTTTCAGTGAGCCGATGGGCTGGAACTTCATGTTCTTATAGAAATCGTATGTATCTTCGAGATTATAGACTTCCCAATCCTTCAGGTTGCAGGTGAAAGGACGGCCGTCGATGTCTACGGTAAGTTCTACGCTTTGGGTGATACCCTTGAAGTCCTTGATGGCACGTCCAAAGTTGATGCGGCCCATGGCTTCTACCAGAATGTCGAGGCGTGCACCTTTGGGGCAGGCGGGGAATTCCAGTTGCTTTTCACCGTTGCGGCGGTCCAGTTTGCCGATGTATTTGCCATCCAGGAAAACTTGGGCATAATCGTGCGCATCGTTCACAGTGAGCAGGGACGGGGTTTTCATCTCGGGCAGTGTGGTGCGGTAGAGAATACTTCCGAATCCCTGGTTATATTCCTCCATGGTACGGATATTGCGGTCTTTCTTGGCAGCAGGAAGATTGTCGAACAAAGGAGCCATCTCTGTAAATTGGAAAGACGGAATACGGATGGGCTTGATTAAAGCGGGAACTTTAGCCTGCTTCTCGCCGTTCATGTATTTGGACAATGCTTTTCGCAATTCCCAGTATTTGGGAGTGGTCTGTCCCGATTCGCTGATGGGGGCGTCGTAGTCGTAAGAGGTTACGTCAGGGGCGAATCCGGGTGAGTTGGCTCCTGCCCAGTGTCCCCAGTTGGTCCCTCCGTGGGTCATGTAGAGGCTGAAGGAGATGCCTTTGGACAACATCTCGTCAATGCCGGCAATCATGTCGGCAGCCGGACGGGTTTCGTGGTTGGCTCCCCACTTGTCGAACCAGCCGCTCCAGAATTCGGAGCACATCAGCGGGCTATCAGGACGGAGTTTCTTCAGCGGTGCAAACTGTTGGTCGATGTTGGCTCCTGTACCGAAGTTCATGGTCCATACCAGGTCGTGGAGTCCGTTCTTGGTGAAGTTGGACGCCCAGTCGCATTGGAACAGTGCTACGCCGGGGTAGTTGGCGCGTACGATGTCGCGGATTTGCGATACGTAGCCTTTGTCTTCCCCGTAGGAGCCGTATTCGTTCTCTACTTGTACCATGATGATGGGACCTCCGTTCTGTATGGTCATACCGGCTACCTGCTCGGCAACGGCTTTTTCGAAGATACCTACACGCTCCATAAAGTAGGGGTCGGATTCGCGCAGGCGGATATCTTTTTTCTTGAGTAACCACCAGGGCAGTCCGCCCATTTCCCATTCGGCACAGACATACGGTCCCGGGCGCAGGATGACATACATGTCGTTCTGCTGGCATAGGCGGCAGAATTCCGCCAGGTCATTCTGTCCGGTGAAGTCGAACACTCCCGGCTGAGACTCGTGGGAGTTCCAGAATACATAAAGGCAGATGGTGTTCATGCCCAGTGCCTTGCATAGCTTGATGCGTTGGTCCCAATAGGCTTTGGGGATACGTGGATAGTGCAGCTCTGCGGCTTTGATGACAAACGGCTTGCCATTCAATAGGAATGTTCCTTTGCCGGCAGAGAAGTCGCCTTGTCCTTCCCATTGGGTACGCGGGTCCCAGCTGTCGCGCCAGGGTATCGCGATTGTGCCGTCCTTGCCGAATTCAAGCGGGAGCCATACGTAGCGTGAGTCCTCAAGGTTTTTCTTTTTCCAGCGGTCGAACATGGCAATGTAGGCATTTCCTTTTCCGTATACTTGCTGCACGTAAGTGCTTTGTGCATAGAAGGTCTTATCTGCATCAGGACCGGTACACGGATTGCCGATGGTAGTCCATTGCCCCATGATGGAGTCGGCCACAGCCAGTTCGGCAACATTGGGATCCCAGCCGGTACAACCGGAAGAGAGCATATAGTACTTGCCGTTATACTTGAATACGGCGGGTGCTTCGCGGCTTTGCTTCACGAAATTGCGTGTATAGCGACCAGTGGGCTTCAGGTAGTCATCCGTTAGTTCGCTTATATATAAGGTAGCGTTGTTTTCCGACGAGTAGAACTGATATGCCTTGCCGTTATCATCAACGAACACTGTTTGGTCGCGGCTCATCGCACCGTTGGGACGGAAGCTGCCTACATAGGTGAATGTCCCGGTAGGAGAATCGCTGACCGCTACGCCGGCACATGCCTTACTGTAGTCGGCGCTTTCCACATGCGCCCACATGACGAATTTCTTTGTCTTTTCGTTGTAAATCACTTTGGGACGTTCCAACACCTTGCTGGGGTGCAGGTCGTGTTTCTCGTCATCTTTCACGGCAGGAAGTACAATACCCTCGAACTTCCAGTTCAGCAGGTCTTTTGAAGAGTAGCAGCTGACACCGGTTACGTCGGTGCGGTAGCATTCCCACGTAGCCCATTCGGGCAGGATGGTTTCCCCTTTTTTGTATTCGCCATACCAATAGTAGGTCCCTTCGTGGTAAAGAAGGCCGCCGCCATGGGCGTTGATGGGATTGCCGTCGGTGTCTTTCCATACTTCCCCGGGTATGATTGCGGCATTTTTCGTTTGTGCTTTTGTTTTTGCAGATGGCAGGCAGCAAAGGCAGGCCAGCAATGCAAAACTCCAAATAATTTTCCTTTTCATTTAAGAATTCGGTATTAGATAATTAATAAATCGTTTATGTTTTGGGCAAAGATATGCGAAAGTTGAGAAATGGAGGGTATGTAAATGTGTCAAAAAGGAGAGATTATAGCTCTAATCTCTCCTTTTTGTGATGTTTTTCGGTCTTTTCTATTTGGTTTGTACTTGTTTCATCACCCGGAGGAAATTTCCACCCCATATCTTGGCGATGTCTGTTTCTGTAAATCCATGTTCCAGCAGACGGACGGTGATATTGATGAAATCATTGTCCCCATTGCATCCTTTGACCCCGCCTCCACCGTCGAAGTCCGAGCCAATGCCCACGTGGTCTATGCCTGCCACTTCAACCATGTGCAGCAGGTGTTTCATGAAGTCCGTAAGGTTGGTTTTCTTGGCATCCGGGTTCAGAAACTCGTCTACCAGGCAGGCTTGAGCCACACCGCCATGTGCGGCAAGGGCGCGTAGCTGTTCGTCGGTCAGATTGCGGTCGTGTCTGTAGATGGCGCTTGCAGAGGAGTGGGAGACTATGACCGGTGCTTTTGAATATTTCAGTACATCCCAGAAGGTGCTTTCGGCTGCATGGGAAAGGTCTATCATTATTCCCAGCCGGTTCATTTCTTTCACCACTTTTCTACCGTAAGGACTTAAGCCGTTCCAACGGGCAGTCGTGTCCGAAGAACTGTCGCAGATGTCATTGTTGCGGGTGTGGCAAAGGGTGATGTAGGTAACGCCTGCATCATGGAAACGGGTGATATTCTTCAAATCCTTGCTGATGCCGTATCCGTTTTCGATGCCAATATAAAAGGCTTTCTTTCCTTCGGTCTTGAGCCTGGACAAATCATCGGGCGTGCGGGCTATGGCACATTGCTCCCCGTTCATCTCCACTTGTCGGTAGATGTGGCGTATCAACTCATCCACTCGGTCAATGGCTTTCAGACTGTTCTCTTCATCGCACGGGCCTTGACGCACCCAGCATGCCAGGTATTGTCCATCCAATTTTCCTTCTCGCATCTTGGGCAGGCAAACCTGCGTTTTTTCGCGCGTACCTATATTATAGGAAACGTCAAAATCAAGTGGGGTGTCTGTATGCGTGTCGAGGGAGAGGATGCGGCGATGAATCTCTTTGGCATGCCGGTAGGTAGCTGCCTTTTGAACCAGAAAATAGAAGAATCTGGCAGAGATGCTGTCGCCTGCCGTAGCCAGAGCTTCGGGATGGAATTGCACACCCCATATCGGATATTCGTGAGAAGACTCTATAGCTTCGGGAATACTGTCTGACGACCAACCCGTTACGCTGAATCCCGGGGCAACTTGCTTGACCGCCTGGTGATGGTGAGTATTGGTGAAAAGTTGTGTCTGTCCGGTTATGGATGCCATGGCAGAACCGGGAGTGAGGTGGACGGTATGAGTTGGTATACTGCTCGGTTCCTGCTGCTGGTGGCAGACAGTGGTGTCGGGATGCTGGGTAGGGATATCCTGATAAAGGGTTCCGCCGAAAGCTACATTGATTAACTGTTCTCCCCGGCAGATGCCAAACATCGGAATGTTACGCCGGGTAGCCAGGCGGATGAGTGCCATGTCGTATACATCACGCAGGGAGTCCACCTCTCCCAGCTGTTCGATGGGCGATTCATTGAAATAGGAAGGGTGGATGTCTCCTCCTCCTATCAGAATGATACCGTCCAGCCGGTTGGCAATGTCTGTCAAGACAAGGCTATCGGTAGTGATGGAAATCAGTATAGGTGTTCCACCTGCCTGGATTACAGACTCGGTATACGTCATCTGTGTGGATGAGCTTCGGCCCGGATGTGAGCAGGAAATGCCGATGAGAGGGGCTTTCCTGGTTGTTTTTTGGTTGGACTGTCCCATTGCCAAATATGGACATAGAACGAGCAGTGTTGTTAACAGTAGTTTGTTCATGGTTTTCGGGGGGGATTCTTTTTCCTGCAAAGTTATAAGAAATATTTAAGCCGTCCAAGAAGTTGGATGACTTGTGAATTCGGGCAGTTTATTGGCAGAAGAACATTATATTCTTTGTTGGTGGAGGAAGTGTGTTATATAACATGCTTCCCGATGTTGCTTTTCTTTGAATTAATGCCTAATTTGCGCCTCACAAAAAGTTAACGGCATCATCGTATGTCAGGTTATTCACTTAAAATCTTAATATATCATGAAAGTATATCAGACGAATGAAATTAAGAACATTGCCCTCCTTGGCAATGACGGCTCGGGTAAAACCACTCTCACGGAAGCGCTGCTCTTTGAGAGTGGTATTATAAAACGTCGCGGCAGGATTACTGCCAAGAATACAGTCAGCGATTACTTCCCGGTGGAGCAGGAATACGGCTATTCTGTGTTTTCCACCGTTTTCCATGTGGAGTGGAACGGCAAGAAACTGAATATCATTGACTGCCCGGGTAGTGATGACTTTGTAGGGGCTGCCATGACGGCGCTCAACGTTACAGATACTGCCATTCTGCTGCTGAACGGGCAATACGGTCCCGAGGTAGGTACGCAGAACCATTTCCGCTACACCGAGAAACTGGGCAAACCGGTTATTTTCCTGGTAAACCAGCTTGATAATGAAAAGTGCGATTATGATATGGTGCTTGAGCAGTTGCAAACCATATACGGTCCGAAGGTGGTGCCCGTGCAATATCCGCTGGCTACCGGACCGAACTTCAATTCGTTGATCGATGTACTTTTGATGAAAAAATATTCGTGGGGACCCGAAGGTGGCGCTCCCATTATTGAAGAGATTCCGGCCGAAGAAATGGAAAAGGCTACAGAACTGCACAAGGCTTTGGTAGAAGCTGCAGCCGAACATGACGAAGGCCTGATGGAAAAATTCTTTGAGCAGGACTCTTTGACAGAAGACGAAATGCGCGAAGGTATCCGCAAGGGACTGGCTTCACGAGGTATGTTCCCGGTATTCTGCGTCTGTGCCGGCAAGGATATGGGTGTACGCCGTCTGATGGAGTTCCTGGGTAATGTGGTGCCGTTTGTGGACGAAATGCCACCGGTGCACAATACACGCGGTGAGGTGGTGAAGCCGGATTCTAACGGACCGACTTCCTTGTATTTCTTCAAGACTGCCGTTGAGCCGCATATCGGTGATGTTCAATACTTCAAGGTTATGAGTGGTAAAGTGCACGAAGGTGATGATTTTACCAATGCAGACCGCGGTTCCAAGGAACGCATCGCGCAGATTTATGCTTGTGCCGGTGCCAACCGTATCAAGGTAGAGGAAATGGTAGCCGGTGACATCGGCTGTACAGTGAAACTGAAGGATGTACATACCGGCAATACATTGAACGGTAAGGGCTCTGAAAACCGTTTCAACTTCATTAAATATCCGAACTCCAAATACTCACGTGCTATCAAGCCGTTGAACGAGTCGGATACAGAAAAGATGATGGTTGCTTTGAACCGTATGCGAGAGGAAGACCCGACATGGGTGATAGACCAGTCTAAAGAATTGCGTCAGACTATTGTACACGGACAAGGTGAATTCCATTTGCGTACCTTGAAGTGGCGTCTGGAAAACAATGAAAAACTGCAAATCAAGTTTGAAGAACCGAGAATACCGTATCGCGAAACGATTACCAAAGCTGCCCGTGCGGATTATCGCCATAAGAAGCAGTCGGGTGGTGCAGGCCAGTTCGGTGAAGTTCATCTGATTGTTGAGCCTTACTACGAAGGCATGCCGTTGCCCGAAACCTATAAATTCAATGGTCAGGAGTTCAAGATGAACGTCAAGGGTACCGAAGAAGTTCCATTGGAATGGGGTGGCAAGCTGGTATTCGTCAATAGTATTGTGGGTGGTTCCATTGATGCACGTTTCATGCCGGCCATCTTGAAGGGTATCATGTCACGTATGGAGCAGGGACCGTTGACTGGTTCGTATGCTCGCGATGTACGTGTCATCGTATATGACGGAAAAATGCATCCGGTTGACTCCAATGAAATCTCCTTTATGCTGGCGGGACGGAATGCGTTCAGCGAAGCGTTCAAGAATGCAGGCCCGAAGATTCTAGAACCCATTTATGACGTGGAAGTATTTGTTCCGTCGGACAAGATGGGTGATGTGATGGGGGACTTGCAGGGACGCCGTGCCATGATTATGGGTATGAGCAGCGAGGCCAGTTACGAAAAACTGAGTGCTAAGGTGCCTTTGAAGGAAATGTCATCCTACTCTACGGCACTTAGCTCACTGACTGGTGGACGTGCTTCGTTCATCATGAAGTTTGCCAGCTATGAAC
Source organism: Bacteroides sp. AM41-16 (assembly GCF_003603495.1). Taxonomy (NCBI): domain Bacteria; kingdom Pseudomonadati; phylum Bacteroidota; class Bacteroidia; order Bacteroidales; family Bacteroidaceae; genus Bacteroides; species Bacteroides sp. AM41-16. The sequence goes on from NZ_QTNE01000035.1 coordinate 9,096, forward strand.
TCGTTCCGAGTGATGTGCAGGATAAACTGATTAAGGAATTTGAGGCAAAGCAAGCTGAAGAATGATTTTCAGGGGTTGGTAGTTTGGCTGTTGTAACTACCGGCTGCTAATATAACAATTGTTAAAGCCGTTGTTACTTCATGGCAAGTAATAACGGCTTTTTTCATTAACGTAGATTAAGAACATGCAGAATTGTGAATTGAATGATTAATTTTTTATTAAATTTGCAAACCAAAGGCTTGTGTTTTTGTTATAATGCTCATAATACAACCTAAAAAATGGTCTTCGGTTAATTTACGAGAACGTCCGGTTAAATCAGGTTAATTGGTTAGGAGTGTTAATTAGGGAGTGTTAATTTTGTGACTATGAAAAAGTCAACTATATGGATATTAGGTGTTGTTATGGGGCTTTCCTTCCTTAGTTTGCTGTATCTGCAGATAAGCTATATTGAGGAAATGGTGAAGATGCGTAACGGACAATTTGATGAATCGGTGAAGCGTGCGTTGATGGCTGCTTCGAAAGAGGCAGAGTCCGCAGAGGTTGTGCGTTGGCTGAATGAGGATATCTCCGAGGCAGAAAAGAAGGCGTGGGAACAATCGCAAAGCAGTAGCGGAGTGATGCGTACCCAGCGGTTTGTGATGACAGCTCCGGATGGCAGTGTCCGTTCTTCGGTGGAATTGAAAACTTTCAGTAACGAGCCTTCTGAATTGCCAAGAGCAATGATTTCACGCAAACACGGAGCAAAAACCATTCCTCAGACTTCACGCTCGCAGATAGAGATGCTTAAAAACCGCTATCTTTACCAGCGTGCATTGGTAGACGAGGTGGTGTTGCAGATGGTATACAATGCCAGCGACAAGCCGATTGAGGAGCGTGTTAATTTCAAAAGTCTGGACCAGTATCTAAAAGCAGGTCTGATAGAGAATGGTCTCGGTGATATGGATTATCACTTCAAGGTGATAGACCGGGAAGGTCGGGAGGTATACCGTTGTGCGGATTATAGCGATGCAGGGAGTGAAAGCTCTTATTCGCAGCCATTGTTTTTGAATGACCCACCAGCCCGTATGAGTATCGTCAAGATACATTTTCCGGGAAAGAAGGATTATATCTTCGATTCGGTCAGGTTTATGATACCGTCGATGATATTTACTTTTGTACTGCTGGTGACGTTCATCTTTACGATTTACATCGTATTCCGCCAGAAGAAGCTGACGGAGATGAAGAATGATTTCATCAACAATATGACGCACGAGTTCAAGACGCCGATATCGACGATTTCTCTGGCGGCACAGATGTTGAAAGACCCGGCTGTGGGCAAGTCTCCGACTATGTTCCAGCATATATCGGGTGTCATCAACGATGAAACGAAGCGCTTGAGGTTCCAGGTAGAAAAAGTGCTTCAGATGTCGATGTTTGACCGTCAGAAGGCTACTTTGAAGAATAAGGAACTGGATGCCAACGAGCTGATAGCGGGTGTTATCAACACGTTTACACTGAAAGTGGAGCGTTATAATGGAAAGATTGAATCGGAGCTTAAAGCTACCAACTCTGCCATTTTTGCCGATGAGATGCATATCACCAATGTGATTTTCAATCTCATGGATAATGCAGTGAAGTATAAACGTCCGGATGCGGATCTGCAACTGACGGTGAAGACTTGGAATGAGCCTGGCAAACTGATGATTTCCATCCAAGATAACGGCATCGGCATCAAGAAGGAGAATTTGAAAAAGATATTCGAGAAGTTCTATCGCGTGCATACAGGTAATCTGCACGATGTGAAAGGCTTCGGCTTGGGACTGGCTTATGTGAAGAAGATTATCATGGATCATAAGGGAACTATCCGGGCAGAAAGTGAACTGAACGTAGGAACTAAATTTATTATTGCATTACCTTTATTAAAAAATTGATTGATATGGACGAGAAACTGCGTATTTTATTGTGCGAAGATGATGAAAATCTTGGCATGCTTTTAAGAGAATATTTACAGGCAAAAGGTTACGCTGCCGAGTTATATCCCGATGGAGAAGCAGGATACAAGGCTTTCCTGAAGAATAAATATGACTTGTGTGTGTTTGATGTGATGATGCCGAAGAAAGACGGATTCACACTGGCACAAGAAGTGCGTGCGGCCAATGCCGAAATACCTATTATCTTCTTGACGGCAAAAACATTGAAGGAAGATATTCTGGAAGGTTTCAAGATTGGTGCCGATGACTACATCACCAAGCCCTTCAGTATGGAAGAGCTGACTTTCAGAATTGAAGCTATCCTGAGACGTGTTCGCGGAAAGAAGAACAAGGAGAGCAACATCTATAAGATTGGTAAGTTTACATTCGACACGCAGAAACAGATTCTGGCGACTGCCGAGAAGCAGACTAAACTGACCACCAAAGAATCCGAACTGCTGGGCTTGCTTTGTGCACATGCCAACGAAATTCTGCAGCGTGACTTTGCGTTGAAGACTATTTGGATTGATGACAACTATTTCAATGCACGTAGTATGGATGTATATATCACAAAGCTTCGTAAGCACCTGAAAGAAGATGATTCGATTGAAATCATCAACATTCACGGAAAAGGATATAAACTGATTACTCCGGAAGCTGAGTCTTGATGAGACTCGGCTCCTCTGGGGGAGAGAAAATAAAAAAGGCGGTCTGCATGTATATGCTAACCGCCTTCTTTATTTCTTTTCTTTTGATATTAGTCGACAATTCTCTTGTTGATGACAATGTAGGAAATCAATCCCACTACAACCAAAACGGCAGAACTGCCCAAGATGGCATTGTTGTTAACATTGCCGGTAAAAGAACATGCAACCAGGATTACAGCTCCTATTACGACTAATATCAATCCCAGATTTTTTAATAAGCCTTTCATGTGTGTGTATTTTAATTAGATTATTATATTCTTTCGTATTCTTGTCACAAAGAAAAGCATAATTCTTTAACAAGCGAAATTATTTTTGCAAAAAATCCATATTTTAATAAAGAATGGAAGATGAGGAATGAAAAATGACGCTTCATCCCCTTGTTTTCTCCTCCCTTAATCTCTAATCCTTAACCCCTAATCCCTATATCTTAGTCCTTCGTATTGAAGAAAATCTTCCTCAGTACCTCCTGGCTCACACTGAGCTCTTCAATGGTGATGCCTTTCAAGGCTTCTTTGAGGGTCTGGTTGGCAATGACGCGCGCGCGTTCTTCCAGCTCCTTGCCGTCCTTGGTCAGATGTATCAGATTGGTTCGGCGGTCTTTCTTGTCCGATATGCGCACGACGAGATGCTGACGCTCCATATTGTCTATCAAGCGCGTCATGCTGGGCTTGTCTTTGAAAGTTGCATTACACAACTCTTGTTGCGTCACCCCGTCCTTTTCCCATAAGAAGATGAGGACGGTCCACTGTTCCGGAGTAATCTCCAAACCGTTCTGGCGGAAGTTGCGGGACAGCTTTCGGTTAATGGCAGCCGACACTTTACCGTTCAGTATGGCAAAGATAAGGCGGATATCAAAGTTGAATTGCTCTATCATGAAATTATTGTTTAAACAACTTTGCAAAGATAGTGCAAGCCGAAGACAATTCCTATATCCCTACACAAAAAAACATTAAATGTTTGTAGTTCAAAATAAAATGTCTACCTTTGCACCGCATTTTTAAAACGAATAATTTATTTATTTAATTAAACGAGTATGAATCAATACGAAACCGTTTTCATTTTGACTCCCGTTTTGTCTGATGTTCAGATGAAGGAAGCGGTAGAAAAATTCAAAGGCATCCTTACTGCTGAAGGTGCTGAGATTGTAAATGAAGAAAACTGGGGACTGAAGAAGCTGGCATATCCTATCCAGAAGAAGTCAACCGGTTTCTATCAGCTGATTGAGTTCAATGCAGAACCTACTGTCATTGAGAAACTGGAAATAAACTTCCGTCGTGACGAGCGCGTTATCCGTTTCTTGACTTTCAAGCAAGACAAGTACGCTGCTGAATATGCTGCGAAGAGAAGAAGTGTTAAATCAACTAAAAAGGAGGATTAATCATGGCACAACAAGTTCAATCAGAAATCAGATATTTAACTCCGCCCTCAGTAGACGTTAAGAAGAAAAAATACTGCCGTTTCAAAAAGAGCGGTATTAAGTACATCGACTACAAAGATCCCGAATTCTTGAAGAAATTCTTGAATGAGCAAGGTAAAATCCTTCCGCGTCGTATTACCGGTACTTCTTTGAAGTTCCAACGTCGTGTAGCTCAAGCTGTGAAGAGAGCACGTCACTTGGCGTTGCTGCCCTATGTAACTGACATGATGAAATAATAGGAGGAGGAAAGTATGGAAATTATATTGAAAGAAGACATTGTAAACTTGGGTTATAAGAACGACATCGTAACAGTAAAGTCTGGTTACGGTCGTAACTACCTCATCCCGACTGGTAAAGCTGTCATCGCTTCACCGGCTGCAAAGAAAATGTTGGCTGAAGAGCTGAAACAACGTGCTCACAAGCTGGAGAAAATCAAAAAGGATGCTGAAGAACTGGCTGCTAAGCTGGAAGGCGTATCATTGAAGATTGCTACTAAGGTTAGCTCTACTGGTACTATCTTCGGTTCTGTTGGTAACATCCAGATTGCTGAAGAGTTGGCTAAATTGGGTCACAACATCGATCGTAAGATTATCGTTGTTAAGGACGCAGTGAAAGAAGTTGGTAACTACAAGGCTATCGTTAAGCTGCACAAGGAAGTTTCTGTAGAAATTCCTTTCGAAGTAGTTGCTGAAGAAGCATAAGAAAAGACTTCATAATGATAAGGAAGCCCGGTTCTGATAAAGGACCGGGCTTTTCTATGTTCGGAGCGTATGTGTGTGAGCTTATTGAGGGATACGTAAAGCTGCGGTTATAGAGGTTTACGAATCTGAAGTAGAGGTTTACGCGCGCGGTATAGAGGTTTGGCAAGAATACTCTTGTGTCTCTTTACGAGGTTACTAATGCAAAAAAAAGAGCATATCCACTCAGGGGTATGCTCTTTGCCTTATTGTCAGCCAATAATTCTTTTAGTTTCTTGGCAATGCTTCTTTCACTACCATTTGGCGGCCTACATATTCTGCTCCATTCAGTTTGTTGATTGCTTGTTGGGCTTCAGCAGCTTCGGGCATCTCTACGAAGGCAAAACCTTTTGATCTGTTTGTATTACGGTCCATAATCAGTTTTACTGATTCTACTGTTCCATACTCTTCCATTACTTGTCTCAAATCTGATTCCCTAACGTTGTAGCTAAGGTTTCCAATGTACATATTCATAAAATACAAAAATAAAAAATTAATAATTCAATAAAGGAGTCTTAGGAAGTTGTAGTCAGAAATGAAAATTCTCAATGTGGCTAATCGAGGAGAAACATAGTGAAACGTAGATCGTAATAAACCTCTTATTGTTTTGTTGATGCAAAGTAACGGCTTTTATTTGGTATATGCACTATACTTTATCATTTATCTGCCATATAATACCCTTTTTTGTGAAATAAGACCAAGACTTAACAATTGGAAGGGAACAGAAGGAGAGGATAAGACATAAAAAAAGTCTGGTGTGCTTGTATGCACGTCAGACTTTCAATTCTCTCGAGTGTTGTACTGAAATTATTCAGCTACAACAGCTGCGCTATCTACTGCTACAGTGTCAGCTGCTGCGGCTGCTGCTGCGGCTTCAGCTGCTGCTGCTTCTACAGCTGCGATTGAGTCAGCGATACGGATAGAATCTGCAGTTGCTTGTTCAGCGTTAGCTGCTTTGTTGCCACAAGATGCGAAAGATACTGCTACGATAGCTGCAGCCATCAAAACTAATTTTTTCATTTTCTTTACTTTTAAAACGTAATACAATCAATTGCTTTATTAAAACGTTGCAAAGGTATGTACTTTTTGAATATGTTGTTCTCGAAACCCCAACTTTTTTTATATTTTTTTTGGAGCTTCGGCTGTTTTTATCCCTATCTATATGTTTTACAACATATTAATCTTCGGCAATGCTGTTGTATAAGTATCTCTTGATACTTCTTTTGGGCGTTTTCTCAAATTCAGTCGGATAAAGTTGGATTTGGCTTACTTTTTCGTAGGCTGCCACGCTGTTATTCAGATTTTTGAGATTCTCATCCATGATGGTTTTAAGGTTATCCGGCTGGTTTAGTCCCAAGGAATCCAGGGCTTCATAGTCGGCATAAACCAGTGCTACCAGTCTTTTATTCCGTTCGATGACAAGACTTTCCAGGACGAAAGGCATGTTGTTGAGCCGTGCTTCTATCTCTTCGGGGAAGATATTCTGTCCACTGGAACTGAGAATCATGGTCTTGCTGCGTCCGCGTATGTATAGGTTGTTGTCGTCGTCCAGTGTACCCAAGTCGCCGGTGCGAAGCCATCCGTCTTCGGTGAAGACTTCTTTGGTGGCTTCGGGGTTTTTGTAATAACCCGTCATCACGTTCTCGCCACGTACTTGTATTTCGCCGAGTTTGTCGTCCGGGTTTTCCTTGCAGATACGGGCTTCCATGATGTCGAGTACCCGTCCGGAGGAAGTCGGGACGAATTCATTCCAGGGAGCATAGCTGATGAGAGGGGCACATTCGGTCATGCCGTAGCCGATGGTGAAGGGGAACTTGATGCGGTGGAAGAATTCTTCCACTTCCGGGTTCATGGCTGCGCCTCCTATGATGACTTCCTTGAAACGTCCGCCCAGTGCGTCAATCAGTTTCTTGCGGATTTGCCCGTATATCTGTCCGTCGAGCAAGGGAATGCTGAGCGCCCATTTCATGGTCTTTTTGTTGATGATGGGCTGTATGACATTCTTGTATATCTTTTCAATGACAAGGGGGACGGTGATAATCAGGTTGGGTTTCACTTCCTCGAAAGCTTTCATCAGAATCTTTGGGGAAGGCACTTTTCCCAACAGTGTGACGTGTGTGCCGACGGCCGTGGCGGTAAGGAAATCGAATGCGCAGCCGTATGCATGTGCCAAAGGCAGGAAAGAGAGCACTTTGTCCCCTTTCTTCAGCAGCTCGGTACGTATGCCGAAGGTGACGTTGCCGGCCAGGTTGTTTCCCGTCAGCATGACGCCCTTACTGAATCCGGTGGTGCCCGAGGTATAATTCAGCAGCATGACCTTGTCGTTGGAAAGGTCCGTGTAAACGATGTCTTCCTTGCGGAACCCGTTCGGGTAGGTCGCTTCCATTTCATCGCCCAGATGCTTGAGGAAACGCTGGATGGTTTCGCCGTCCCGCTGATACAGACAGCGGAAGTCGCTCAGTGAGAACACACCGCGAAGTCCAGTAAGTCGTTCTTCTTCCAGATGTTCCCAAATGGCATCGCTGGTGAAGAGGAACGTCGATTCGGAGTGGTTTACGATATGATGGACATCATTGGGGTTGAAGTCTTGCAGAATGGGGACTACGATACCACCGTAGGTGATGGTGGCCATATAGGCGATGCACCAGCGGGCATTGTTCTTGCCGATGACGGCTATCTTGTCGCCGCGGCGCAGTTGGCAGTACTTGAAAATAAGATGCAGTCTGGCTATTTCTTGTGCCACTTCGCCATAAGTATAGCTCTCGTTTTCTCCATAGTTGGTATAGCAGGGGAGGTCCCAATTCTCGCGGAAACTATGCTCGTATAGTTTGATAAAGTTCTCTTGTATCATTGCACAAATTTTAGTTGAGTGTGCAAAAGTAGGAAAAATAGATTAATAATGTATATATTTGCAGCATAAATGTGTTTATAAGCTCATGATAGATACCAATATATTTCAAGATAAGACGGCGGTTTACTATACGTTGGGGTGCAAACTGAACTTCTCGGAGACCTCTACTATCGGTAAAATTTTGCGGGAAGCGGGCGTACGTACGGCGCGCAAGGGTGAGAAAGCGGATATTTGTGTAGTGAATACCTGCTCGGTGACGGAAGTGGCGGACAAGAAGTGCCGCCAGGCCATCCACAAACTGGTGAAGCAACATCCGGGTGCATTTGTCGTGGTGACCGGTTGCTATGCCCAGCTGAAACCGGAGACGGTGGCAAAGATAGAAGGTGTGGACGTCGTGCTGGGAGCCGAGCAGAAGAAGGACCTGCTCCACTACCTGGGCAATCTGCAGAAGCACGAGACCGGCGAGGCCTACACTTCCGCTTTGAAGGATATACGTTCGTTTGCCCCGTCTTGTTCGCGTGGCGACCGGACACGCTTCTTCCTGAAAGTGCAGGACGGCTGCGATTATTATTGTTCCTATTGCACCATTCCCTTTGCCCGCGGACGTAGCCGTAACGGCAGCATTGCTTCTATGGTGGAGCAGGCCAGCCAGGCGGCTGCCGAAGGTGGAAAGGAAATTGTATTGACCGGCGTCAATATCGGAGACTTCGGCAAGTCTACCGGTGAGACTTTCTTCGACTTGGTGAAGGCGCTGGACGAGGTGGAAGGCATTGAGCGTTACCGCATATCCTCCATCGAGCCGAATCTGCTGACAGATGAAATCATAGAATACGTGTCCCGTTCCCGGCGTTTCATGCCTCATTTCCATATACCGCTGCAGTCGGGCAGTGACGAGGTGCTGAAGCTGATGCGACGCCGTTACGATACCGCCTTGTTTGCCTCGAAGATAAAGAAGATAAAGGAAGTGATGCCCGATTCCTTTATAGGGGTAGACGTGATTGTGGGTACCCGTGGAGAGACGGAGGAGTATTTCGGGCAGGCTTATGAGTTTATCAAGAGCCTGGACGTGACGCAGCTCCATGTCTTCAGCTATTCGGAGCGTCCCGGCACGCAAGCCTTGAAGATAGACCACGTGGTGGCACCCGAAGAAAAGCACCGCAGGAGCCAGCAATTGCTGGAGCTTTCGGACGAAAAGACCCGTGCTTTTTATGCGCGCCATATCGGGCAGACGATGCCGGTGTTGCTGGAACGTCCCAAACCCGGACTGCCGATGCACGGCTTCACTCCCAATTATATCCGTGTGGAAGTCCCTCATGATGCTGCCTTGGACAACCAGCTCGTGTCTGTGCGCCTGGGCGATTTCAATGCCGACGGCACCGCACTCTTGGGAGCAATGGAATGAGGAATGCCGCCTTTGCAACAAATAACTCATAACTTATAACTCATAACTGACGAAGTGAAATCAAAAATTGTCTATTGGCTGACTTATGCGGGCATGTGGCTTGTGGCACTTCTGCCTTTCCGGGCGCTTTATGCATTGTCTGACGGGCTGTACTTCCTGATGCGCCACGTCGTGCATTATCGGAAGAAAGTCGTTCGCCGCAACCTTCGCAATTCCTTTCCGGAGAAGTCGGAAACCGAATTGATGGAGATAGAGCGCAAGTTCTACCATTATATCTGCGACTATATGCTGGAAGAGGTGAAGATGCTGCGCATGTCTTTCGAGGAGCTCTGCCGCCGGATGAAGTATGATAATAAGGAAGAATACCTTGCCATGATAGAGAAGCATGGAGGCATTGTACTGTTGATTCCCCATTATGCCAATTTTGAGTGGATTATAGGCATGGGGGCCATCATGCATCCGGGCGACATCCCGGTGCAGGTGTACAAACCGCTAAGCAATAAGTATCTGGACGAGATGTTTAAGCATATCCGTGCCCGGTTCGGAGGATACAATGTGGCGAAACATTCCACGGCACGCGAAGTGATAAAGCTTCGCCGTGAAGGCAGGCGGATAGCCATCGGCCTGATTACAGACCAGTCGCCCAACCGCAGCGAGGCCCATTATTGGACCACTTTCTTGAATCAGGACACCGTGTTCATGGATGGCGCCGAGCGCATTGCCAAGCTGATGGACTTCCCCGTCTTTTATTGTGAATTGGAACGGACATCCAGGGGATATTGCAAAGTGCTCTTCGATTTGGTTACCGAAACTCCCAAGCAGACGGCGGATGGCGAGATAACCGAGTGCTTCGCCCGTCGTCTGGAGCAGACCATCCGGCGCGAACCGGCTTATTGGTTCTGGTCTCATAAACGCTGGAAAAATAAACGAAAAGAATCTGTGCAACATGGATAAGATTGCTGTTGTCATATTGAATTGGAACGGATGTGATATGCTCCGTTCCTTCCTTCCCTCTGTTGTGCGTTTTTCGGAGGCGGATGGTGCTGTGGTGTATGTGGCGGACAATGGCTCTACGGATGCTTCTGTGGCAATGCTCCGTCGCGAGTTTCCTTCTGTGCACTTGATTCTGCTGGAAGAGAACCACGGTTTTGCCGACGGATACAATCTAGCATTGAAGCAAGTGGAGGCAGAATATGTAGTGCTGCTCAATTCCGATGTAGAGGTCACCGAGCACTGGCTTGTCCCGTTGGCAGAGTATATGGATGCCTATCCGGAGACGGCCGCTTGCCAGCCGAAGATACGCAGTTGGCGTAACAAGGGGCAGTTTGAGTATGCCGGAGCTGCGGGAGGTTTCATCGACCGCTATGGCTATCCCTTCTGCCGCGGCCGTATTATGGGCGTGGTAGAAGAGGACAAGGGGCAATACGACACGGTGATACCCATTTTCTGGGCTACGGGGGCGGCTCTGTTCATCCGTCTGGCAGACTACCGGGAAGCGGGTGGGCTGGACGGACGTTTTTTTGCCCACATGGAGGAGATAGATTTATGTTGGCGGCTTCGTGCCCGTGGCAGACAGTTGGCATGTATACCGCAGAGTGTGGTATTTCATGTGGGAGGGGCCACTTTGAAGAAGGAGAATCCGCGCAAGACCTTCCTCAATTTTCGTAATAACCTTGTCATGCTTTATAAGAATCTGCCGCAGGAGGACTTGGCGTCCGTGATGCGTGTACGTGCGGTGCTCGATTATGTGGCTGCGTTCAGTTTCATGCTGAAAGACCAGTTACCCAATGCTTTGGCCGTATTCCGTGCGCGCCGTGCCTACCACTCCCTCCGCACTTCATTAGCAGCGTCCCGCAAAGAGAATCTGAAAAAAACTACGCTTGCCGTAATACCGGAACGGACAAAAAACAGTATATTGGCGCAGTTTTATCTGCATGGAAAGAAATTCTTTTCCCAATTGTAGGAACTGTTGCCTTTTATAATTGTTCAATCTATTAAAGGTTTTGAATTATGGAAAAACTAGTTAGAAAAATCGGATTAGTGGCACACGACGCCATGAAGAAAGACCTCATCGAGTGGGTACTGTGGAACTCGGAATTGCTGATGGGGCATAAATTCTATTGTACGGGCACCACGGGTACCCTTATCCTCGAAGCCCTCCGGGAGAAACATCCTGATGTGGAGTGGGATTTCACTATCCTTAAATCCGGTCCTTTGGGCGGTGACCAGCAGATGGGCTCGCGCATTGTGGACGGAGAGATTGACTATCTTTTCTTTTTCACCGACCCGATGACCCTTCAGCCGCACGATACGGATGTGAAGGCGTTGACCCGCCTTGCCGGTGTGGAGAACATCGTGTTCTGCTGCAACCGCAGTACGGCAGACCATATCATTTCCAGCCCGTTGTTTGTCGACCCGACGTATGAACGCACTGTTCCCGATTACAGCAACTACACCAAGCGGTTTGCAAATAAGCCGGTGGTGGCCGAAGCGGTGGAATCGGCAAAGAAGCGGAAACGGAAGAAGTAGGCATTTTATTGTGCTTTATAACCTTCACCTTTACAAAGAAGTAGTTGATTGACAGTGCTTTCTGGTGAAAGATGTTTGAACGAAAAACAGATAAGGTGAATGATGCTGAAGCTGATAAAGGCAGTATCCATAATTTTGTGTAAATAGAAACGGGATTCAGTTATA
>NZ_QTNE01000036.1:0-15604 GCF_003603495.1 Bacteroides sp. AM41-16
CAAGCTTCGGGGTTTATCAACGACCATCTGACGGATTGCATTTGCCGGAAAGGGTAAGATAAGGCATCCCCTCTTCATCAAACCGGACCGGAATCCAAAGATATTCCGAATACATCAGGCTCTTGGGCCGCCAAATATCGGCCATGAAAAGGTAGCGGTTACCGGGAAGCTGCAATACGTAAGTGCTTTGACCGCCGAAAGTCTTATCACTTCCCTCACCCCGACAAGGGTTGGGATGCTGTGTCCACGGTCCCCAGATGGAAGGAGCCGAGAACAGACGCGCCGCATTGGGTGCCCAACCGGTACATCCGGAGGTTATCATCCAGTAAGTGCCGTCTTTCTTGAAGATGGCCGGTGCCTCATTGTGTCCCCCCGGAAAGAGACGGACATATTTTCCGGAATGTCCTTGATAGTCATCTGTCAGTTCGGCTATTTGCAAGGTCAGATTCTCTTCCGAAGAGTAGATATGATAAGCTATCCCATCATCGTCAACATACAATGTCATGTCACGGGACATCTGTCCGCCCTCCAAGTCACGCTTCACGAACAACCCCTTATTTACAGCCTCTCTCCACTCGGGTGTCCACCATTCTTCAAACTGTTCCATATTCCACTGCATGTCCCGTTCTTCCTCCGTCATATTCAGCGGAAATATTCCAGGGCAGACACGACTCGAAGAAACAAAACAATAAGGTCCCGTCGGAGAATCACTGACAGCCACTCCCGCACGGGCAGCCTCATAGCCTTTACCCTTCAGCTCCAAATGAAACCACATGACAAATTTCTTCGTCCTTTTGTTGTAAATCACCTTGGGACGTTCCATAATACAGCCTTTCTCTATTTCATTGCCCGCTTCTTCCGATACAGACAAGGCCACCCCCTCGTATCTCCAGTTACATAAATCGGTAGAAGAGTAGCAAGTTACTCCCACTTCCGTAGAGAATCCCTTTGCCGGACGGTGTTCACCGAACCAATAATATTTACTGTCAAATAACAGTATACCACCACCGTGTGCATTAATATACTCCCCGTTTACATCGTTCCACACTCCGGCCGGAACCATTTCGTCCTTTCCCTTTAAGGTGGAATCATTTTGTGCCTGCAGACCGGTGATTGACGCTACGATAACCAACCATGCCCCTAAAAACTTGAAATTAAAATTAGTCATACTCTGTCTTGTTTCTATTTATAAAGAAGGGAGCAGGACGCCTTCTCACCAGAAAGTGTATCCTACCCCCTAAATCAAATACCTATTGAAAAATGCCTTTATTTCTCAGCCGGCTGGTCAGCTACCACCGGCCAATAAGGATTCTGGTAAAGAATGGAAGTCGATACATCCGCTCCCGAAGTGGCTGTCAACTGGAACTGCTTGATCATGATAGGATTCAAATAGTGTGCCATCTTCCAAGTACAGCCGTTATAGGCAGACTGGTTGCTGCTTCTCTCGAACGGACGGAGATACTCACTCTTGTCTTTCGATGAGACATTAGCTTTGTCTGTCCCGTCAGCAACCAAAATGGATTTTCCATTATCATCCAAATACCAGTCCTCCATCGGAGTATTCCACAAATGCATACCTTCCAGATGGCTGGGAGCAGTCATCAGTTGGTCCATAGAACGCCAACGGCACAAGTCCATGTAGCGAAGACCTTCAGCCAGGAACTCGCAACGACGTTCACGACGGATATTATACAGAGTCTTGTCAGAGATGACACTTCCACCCGTATAGGCTCCCCAATCATTTTCAGCCTCCTTGCTCATGTCCGTTGCAGCGATAGTCTTGTCAAAATCAGTACTGATGCCGGCACGTTGACGAAGTACAGTCCAATATTCACGAGCCGTAGCATCCAGCGTTCCATTGAGCAGATAACTTGCTTCCATATAATTCAGCAGAGCCTCAGCTGCACGGAAACATACAGCTGCCGTATAACCACCGCCATTGGCATAATACTTACGGTTGAATGAACCACCCTTGCGCAATGCATAGCCGGTAGCATAGCCACGCTCACCGTCACCACTCGTAATGGCCGGATAGGGCTCTTCCATCACAACCTCCGTACCTTCATTATTATCAACTTCAAAAAGGATGTTCTTCTGTCCCGGTTCTTTCAGGAAGATACTGAGACGCGGGTCACGGTTTACACGTACATCAGCAACCGTCTTGTCGCCCATATAATAGCCGTCACCATCCGCATAAGAACCGTGAGCATAAACCGGAGTACCATCCTTCATCAGGAAATTCTGTACGAATCCACGGGTCAGACCGATACGGTAATTACCACGTCCGGCAGCGGCATTGATGTTATGAGTAGAGAGTCCGCGGGCATACTGGCGCCACAACAGTACTTCCTTCACATCCGAAAGGTCTTCTTGTGCAAACATATCAAAGTAAGGATTTGACGGGTCATCAGCTGATTGTTGCAACACACCGGTATTCTCCGTCAAATTCCCTTTGTATTTATCTGCTACAAGTTTGGAAGCTTCTACGGCCTGTTCCAAGAAGTACTTCACTTCATTATCAAGGTTTCCGCTCGGATACTGGTAATTGTTGTGAAGAGATGCCCCCGGCCAGCCTTCTCCACCAGGTACGAATGCCGTACCCTTGAAATTCTGCAACCAAGTAGCCTCGAACAGTGCCACACGTGACTTAACCAGCATCGCAGCATCCTTATTGATACGGGTCGTCGCCATATCGACATCACTCATATAGGCATAAGCCTTGTCAAGATCGGAAATGATGAAACGTGCCACTTCATTACGCGGAAAACGTTTGCTGGCTTCACGGAGAGCTTCCATCTCATCGGCAAGCGGTTGGTCGATAATCGGGAAGTCACCGAACAACTGAAGCTTCTTAAAGTACTCGTAAGCACGCAGGAAGTACATTTCTCCGATATAGTGCTTGATGGTGGCTACACTCCCGGAAATTGTATTTTGTGAACCGCTCATGTCCTCACCGAATTTGGGAAGTGCTTCAGACAAAAAGAAATTAATACGATAGATGCGTTCGAACTTCCAATTGTCACTTTCGCTATGAGGTACTTTCCAGCGATCCTGGGTATAGCGGTCATTGGCATTCACCTCTATCTGGTTATCGGTTCCTTTGTCTTCACCGAAGATGCCATAAGTCCACTGGCCGAATGACGGAAGGACATTGGGATATTCATCATTCAGATTGGCTTCCAACTGGGCCGCAGTGGAGTAATAGGTTTCGGGAGAAATGCTTGACATCGGCTCTCTGTCCAGAAAATCATCGCAGGAAGTCGTTCCGGCAATCACTGCCATTGCCATGAACGCTTTTACAATATATCTATAATTCGATTTCATAATATTCTTCATTATTTATGGGATTAAAGTGATACGCTAAGTCCAAAAGACCAAGTTCTTGAAAGCGGGTATGCATTACCGGCACTCTTGATAGGTGCAGAAGCATTGCTGTCCGTGTTACCACCGCTGATGGTTTCGGGATCGAACAACTTGCTCAGTTTGGTTCCCGTCCACAGATTCTCGCCCGATACGAAGATGCGGCAGTTGGTGATACCGATTTTGCGAATCATGGAAGCAGGCAATGTGTAGCCAAGCTGGAAGTTCTTCAAACGGATATAAGACGCATCCTGCAGATAGCGGGTTTGGGTTTCCTGGTTCTGGGTACTGTCAAATCTCGGACGCGCATAGTATGAATTGACATTGGCGGCAATCTCATGACCGGCCAGCCCGACGGGTTCATCACGGAAGTAATCTTCGTGTTCCTTCAAACCGGTTGACCACCACATACCCCATTGGCCAACGCCCCAGAAGATATTGGAACCCTGCCAGTAGTCACGCTTCATCACTCCCTGGAAGAAGAGGCGAACATCAAATCCCTTGTAATTGGCATTCAAGTCAAGACCGAAATGATAACGGGGAGTATTGTTGCCTATCACCTTCAAGTCACCGTGGTCCTCCAAAGTCTGTGCACCTTTGGTGATGCCCGGTTTGCCATCCTGGTCGGCATACATGATGTCACCGGCAGTCCAAACGCCGGAACCGATGGCACTTTGTCCGCCCACTTTATTCAGATGCGCCTGCATCTCATCATCTGTCTTGGCAATTCCCACGGTTTCAAAGCCCCAGATTTCACCAATCTCGCGGCCTGCGATATAAGTATTGATTGAGTTTGTCGGGTTACCCGGGTATCTGTCTATATAAGTACGTGCATCAGAAACATTGAACTTAATGCCATAGCCCATACCGAAGTTGGTGCGGTCCTGCCATCCGATGGTAAGTTCCCAACCCTTCGTCTTCAAGTCACAGTTATTGGTCTTGGGAGTCGCAATACCCAATGTAGCGGGCAACTCTACAGACGGACCTACCATATTGTCCGTATAACGGATATAAGCATCGAATGACCCGGTCAGACGGTTGTTGAACAGCCCCCAGTCAAGACCGATATTCCAGGTACGCACTTTCTCCCAAGTCAAGGCTGTACTGATAAGGTCGCCTACATAAGCAGTGTTTGGTTTCAGTCCATTCTGCAGCCAGCTTCCGTTTGCCTGCTTCAATGTCATGGCACGATAAGTAGGATACCAGCCGTTTGTATTCATATTCCCCAGTTCACCATAAGAGAAACGGAACTTCAACTGATTGCAAACATCCGCAAAATCTTCCCAGAAGTTTTCCTGGGCAATGTTCCAACCCAAAGAGAAGGAGGGAGACAACTGCCAACGATTGCCACGGCGGAAGCGGGAGGTACCATCATAGCGCAGATTGGCCTCTGCCAGATAACGACCTTTATAATCATAGTTCAAGCGGCCAAAGAAACCCGCTGTGGCCCACTCATTACGATAGCCACCCACCTCGGGCACCTTATCCTTACCGGCGCCGTCAATATTCGAAATCAAGTCCAGTTCCGGAAGGTCTTCCACCTGCAAGCCATATCCTTTGGCACTAAAAAACTTCTGGCGCATTTCTTCGGACTGAAAACCACCCATTACCTTAAAATTATGATCATCATTGATAGCAAGAGAATAAGTGGAGTAAATATTCCAGTTCATGTAGCTCTCTTTCTTGTAGTCTTGATAGAGACTTGAGGTTCCTTGCGTATCCACAATATTTCCACTCACATCGTGGTTATAGTAAGGAAGTCCGGTTTCACGTGTATCTATAGAATTGGTACTATAGTTGAACTCAACATTGGTAATCCAATTCTTCACGGGTTCGAATACCAAGCTTGCCTGATGATAAACCTTATCTGTCTGCACATCGCGCTCACCACCCAATGCAAGTGACATCGCCGGCGTATCGGCATTACCATTAAAATAATAGCCGTTTTCATCATAAACCGGAAGATTAGGCCAAGTCTGACGGCCAATTCTCTCATACAAACCGCCACCAAAATTGGTAGGACGGCCAAGGTCTTGACGGACATAACGCAAGCTGTAATTGAACTTCAACCATTTGGTCAGCTCGGCACCAAATTTGGCAGTAGCATTATAGCGCTTCAAGTCATCGGAACCATGACGGAGCAAACCATTCTGATCCAGATAGCCCAATGAAGCATAATAATTGAACTTGTCACCACCACCGCTTACACTGAAATTATGTTCTTGCGAGAAGGAAGAACCCTTGTAGATTTCGGAAAACCAGTCAGTATTGGCATACGCCGTAGTAAACGGGTCGCCTGCCGGTTTACCCCATACATTGCCATCAGTAGGCAAACCGCCACGATTAGTACCTCCCGCAGCCTGGAAGTCAAGCATCTGCTGCATCACTGTATCAGAGAACTGGGCATTGTCCTGACCGTTGCGTGCAGCCTCATTGAAGTAGTTGGCAAAGGTATAGGAGTCCATCATCTCCGGCAGATTCACCGGACTGTTGAAGCGGAAGCTGTTGTTGTAGTTGATAGTCGGCTTGCCCGATTTGCCTTTCTTGGTAATCACCAAGATAACACCGAACGGTGCACGCGACCCATAAATAGAGGAAGCGGCAGCATCCTTCAATACAGAAATATTCTCGATGTCCTGCGGATTCACCGTATTGATGTCACCTTCCATACCGTCAATCAAAATCAGCGGACTTCCGCTTGAGCCGTCACCGATGGTACCGTTGCCACGGATATTGATGGACATGTTCTTGTCCAGTTCACCGGTATTGGTCGTAATCTGCAAGCCCGGTACCAAGCCCTGCAATGCCTGCGTGGCATTCGCTACCGGACGTGCTTCAATTTCCTTCGCCGTAGCCAGCCCCACAGAACCTGTCAGGTTCACCTTCTTCTGCGTGCCGAAACCTACCACTACCACCTCGTCCAGTATTTCGCTGTCTTCTTTCAGAGTCACAGTAAAGGATGTTTTTCCAGCCACCGGCAGCTCTACCGTCTTATAACCGATAAAGCTGATTGTCAAAGTGGCATCCGAAGGGACTTTCAAGGAGAAATTACCGTCAATGTCGGTAATTGTTCCATTCGTCGCATTCCCTTTCTCCACTACACTGGCACCAATCACCGGTCCCATCGCATCATTAACCACACCTTTTACATTGATTGTCGAACTCTGTGCGTTCAAGAACTGAACATTCAACAGAAGGGCCATGCAAATGGCCAAAGTGACATACACTTTCAGCCCGAGTCCTTCAAAGAATCTCTGTCTTTTCATTGTATAAACTTTAAGATTAAACATTAATTGTTTCACTTTCACTCTTCATTTTAACCGTGAAAACAATGGCAAATGTAGGCGAATGCTGATAGGAAGACCTCCAATAATGCTTCTACGAGGTAGAATTTTAGTTATTCGACCTAATTGAAGCATAATTTGACTTGATCTATGACTGTATGAAGCGTTCCTGATATTCCGTTGGCAACATGCCGAATTCCTTTTTGAAACAAGAGCTAAAATATTTTGGGTCATTAAAACCGACGGCATACGCCAGATCGGAAATACGCACGGAACTCCCCTTCTCCTCCATAATGCGGCAGGCCGCTTTCAGACGGATGTTACGGATAAAGGCAGAAGTATTCAGTCCCGTCAGGGATTTCAGTTTCTTGTAAAGGGTGGACTTGCTGGTGCCCATCTCCTCCACAAACTGGGGCTGGTCGAAATCTGAATCTTCCAGATGGCGGTTTACGCAGTCAATGGCACGCTGCATGAAGTCCTCATCAATGCTGGTATAGTCCAGTTCCTTGATTTCGAACACCAGTTGGTTCTTAAAGTCATGCGCCTTGCGTTCTTTGTATTTCAGCAGATTGCGGATGCGTGCATGCAGCACGGCCAGGTTGAACGGTTTACTGATAAAGGCATCCGCCCCCACTTCATAAGCTTCGGCACGGTCTTCCTCCTTGTTCTTGGCTGTCAGAAGAATCACGGGAATATGACTGAGTTCCAACTTGTTCTTCACACACCTGCAAAACTCGATGCCGTCCATTACGGGCATCATCACGTCCGAAACAATCAGGTCAATATCCTCATTGTCAAGCACAGTCACAGCCTCCTGACCGTTTTCGGCCGTATGGACATTGTATTCACGTTTCAGCAGCCGGACCATTAACTGCAAAAGCTCCTCATTGTCCTCCACCACCAGTATGGTATGAGCTTTGGGCTTTTCAGCAACCACATTCTCCGCATTCTCCTCTTCAAGATAGGTAACGGTTTTCTGTACCGGAAGTACAGCTTCCTCATCAATCTGTTCTTCCTTAAAGTAAGAGCGGTCTACGGGCAAGGTCACGATGAATTCCGTTCCCCGGCCTTCCTCGCTCTCCACTTCAATGCTTCCTCCATGCAGCTCCACCAAGTCCTTTACCAAAGAAAGGCCGATGCCCGTACCAATGGTGTTGAACTTCCGGTAATCCCCCTCGTAGAACCGCTTGAAGAGGCTCTTCTGCTTGTCCTTTGAAATGCCACTGCCATTATCCTTTACATGCAACCGGACGAAGTCCCTGTCTTCGGCATACATCAGCGTGACTTGTATATAGCCACCCTCCTTATTATATTTGGCGGCATTGGAAAGCAGGTTGTAGAGAATCTTGTCCAGCTTGTCCGTATCAAAATAACCGATAATCGACTCCGGATTACAGAGTACGGAGAAATGTATCTTGCGCTTTTTGACAAGCGGCAGGAAAGATTCGGCTTCATTTTTCACAAACGCCGCCACATCTCCTGGAGAGACACGCAACTTCAGATTGCCGGTTTCTGCTTTACGAAATTCAAGAATCTGCTGCAACAGACGGATGAGCCTGCTGATATTGCTACCCATTACCGTATAAAGGTCGTCATGCCCGGGAAACCGCATCTTCAACTCATCGACGGTAGCCGAGATAATGGTCAGCGGAGTCAGCAGTTCATGCGTGATATTTGTAAAGAACTGCAATTTGGCATGATTCAGTTCTTCCAGTTTGGACTTCTCCATCTCCCGAAGATGCAGCTCATTACGCAGCTGCATCCTGTTCTTTGCTGTCCGGAGAATGAAGCAGACAATAGCTGCCCCTATCAGTGCATAAATGATATAAGCCCACCATGTAGCCCAGAACGGTGGTAATACCACCACCTCAAGTTCACGGATTTCCTGACTCCAAATGCCATTTTCATTGGTGGCTTTCAGACGGAACCGATAAGTGCCGCTCTTCAAATTATTATAATAGGCAAAACGGCAGTTGGCATCCGTATATTGCCAATCCTTGTCAAAACCTACAAGCTGATAGGCATACCGATTTAAACCGGGATTCTTATAAGTAAGGGATGCGAATTCAATACTGAAATTATTATATCCGTAAGGCAGATCTAACTTCCGTGTAAACGAAGGCATGACAGAAGAAATCCGTTCTCTGACCTCCGGTTCCAATACCGCAAAAGAACGGTTGAAGATTTTTATATCCGTAATCAGATAAGGCACGGCTTCATTGTCTTTCTCCAGAGATGCAGGAAAGAAACTGTTATAACCCTTATTTCCTCCAAAGAATAACTCGCCCTCCCTACTACAAGAAGACTGTGATATGAAGAAGTTATCCTGCAGACCGTCTGCTGTCGTATAGACACGGACCGTAGCCAAATCCTCGTCCATCGGTACAAAAAGCTGTACCAGCCCCATATTGGTCCCCATCCATAGACACCCTTGCCTGTCTTCCTCTATAGACCCTATCATGTCAGCGGACAGCTGATATTCCTGATTCTTTTCCGTAAATACATTTTCCTTATAATCATATAGATACAACCCTCCTCCCTCAGTTCCGGCCCATAGCCTTCCCGATTTATCCACATGCAAACACAACACCGAGTTCGTTGCCAGCTGGCCGTTGTTATAACTATAGTTACTATATTTCAGCGTTTCGGGATGCTGCACATCCCCCATAATATGTATAATTCCATAGTTGGCTGTCGCAATCCAGAAGCTGCCATCCGCATCCTCCACAATGTCCTTCACATGATACCAATCTGCCAACCCGCCTCCGGCAAAAGAAAGTGTTCCGAACCTATAATGCCCTCCATCGGCCAAACTGATTCCCATACCGCCGCGACAGCCTACCCAACAATTCCCCTTACTGTCCTCACACAAGGCCGAAACGCAATCCGAATAGAGATAAGGCGTGTCGGATTCAGTCAGCACCTTCACTTTCTCTCCTTTCTCATAAATCAAGATACCACCGTCATAGGTAGCGAACCATACTTCTCCATTCTTACGCTGAATAATGTAATTGACCGTGGGTACACCGGGAATATCCGAGAATTCCGGGATATGGGAAAAGAACGACAACACACCGGTTTCATAATCCTTGCGTGCCAGCCCATAACTTCCGGTACCCAGCCAAAGGTCTTTATCTGCATCGGCAAACAAAGCGCGGACGGCAGTAGTAGGCACGTCATCCTCTGCCAGATTCAAAGAATAGAAAGTAAATGGAGATTGTTTCGTGTCTATCATCAGGACACCGCCGCCAATGGAACCCAGCCAGATATTATTGAAGCGGTCGCGCAACAGTGAATTTATTTCATCACAAGGTATATGATATGCCGAATGCAACGACTTGTAATTAATGAATGTACCGGGATTCTCCTGCTTCATAATGCTCAGCCCCACCCGGGTCCCTATCCACAAGGTATGGGTGTGTACATCCTCCACAATATCATAAACAATATTGTCCGACAAGCTGGCATCATCCCCTATCCGATGCGAATAATGTGTATAAAACACGTTTGCCATATCCTTGGGATGATTCAAGAGAAATAATCCGCAATCCCAACCACCGACCCACATTTTCCAGTTGGAATCCTGATAGATAACATGTGCCGAGTTCCGTTCATTGATTTTGGGATATGCATAGAATTTATCCTCCTTCCGGGAATAACGAAAAAGACCACTGGACCAGGTACCGACCCACAAATCCCCATCCGAGTCCTCGAACAACGATTTGATGGAAGCTGCGGGAAATATACCATCGGTGGACTTGCCGTCATACATCACGAAGGAGTCCTTCTCTGCCACATACCGGCATAAGCCGGAATCCGTACCAATCCATACCTCATTTTCCCGGGTGACCAACAGGCATGAGACCGCATTGTTTGGAATGGCAGGCGCAGTATATTGACGGATTTCTCCGGTTTTCTTATTGAGTGTGTTCAACCCCTCTTGTGTACCAATCCACAAGAAGCCGTCATTGTCATCGGCAAAACAATAAATGTTGTTACTGGTCAACAAACCGGGAGTATTCAAGCTCGATTTATAGACAGTAATCTGGTAACCGTCGTATTTACAGAAACCATACCGGGTAGCAAACCACAAAAACCCTTCCTTATCCTGATATATTTTCTGGACCTCATCCGTCGGTAATCCGTCTAATGTAGAAATCTGCTTGAACTTCAAACGGGAAATAACATCCCCATCAGCCGCATGCCCCAAGGCAGGATACATTGTCCAAAAGCTGAACAGGAGAAGACACGTATGCAGACAAAAAAAACTTACTCTATTTTTCATATACCAGATATTAGGAATTATGACAAATATAGCAAGTTCAGCTCACTTTAAAGAAGAATTATACTCTTTTTTTGTCTGCAAATACTTCAAACGAGGCTTTATTCCTTACCTTTACAGCCGTGTTCTACACCCTAACCGTAGACAAGCAAACAACATATGGAAAATAAATTCGACTACCAGTCTGTGCCTTATGGCTTTGCACATTGCTTCAACAGCCAGTGCGTCCATAAGGAAGAATGCCTGCACCACTTGGCTGCTACCAATTGCACCTCGCAATGTCCTACTTTAAGCATCATCAATCCGAACTGTATCCCTGCCGATACCACCAACTGCCCTCATTTCCGGAAAGCCCTGAAGTGCCGGGTTGCATGGGGCATCCGGCACCTGCTGGACAACGTACCCCACAAATGTGCAGCCCCGATGAGGAACCAGCTTGTAGGACACTTTGGCAAGACCACCTATTATCGCTTTTACCGCCAGGAACAAGGCTTGTTTCCAAAGGCACAAGCATATATCCGTCAGGTTTTCAAACAATACGGAATTGCCGAAGAACCGAAATTCGAGAGATACAGCGAAGAATACAGCTACAACGATTGAAGCATCCGGACAGCTCAGCTTCTACAAAGTTTATTTTTGAAAAACATCTGTCATGCTATCACGCAGAGGGGGATATCCTTTTGATTATAAACCGATTAAAGCGTGAAAGATACCCGTGATAGATAAAAATCTTCACAACCATCCATCACGCCATAACAAAAGCAGTATCCGATACTTACTTCATTCACCACAGAATAGTGATATATGCTTAGTTCTCAGTATGAAACTTTTAGTTTCTTAAACAAATACCAAAAGTTTCAACAACAAATACCATTGGTTTAAACCTTCTAAAATAAAAGTTTCAACAAGAGAAACTGAGAGTTTTCCTTAGGAAAACTATTGATTTCAACAAGCAAAACCTTTTGTTTCAACAAGCAAAAACCAGCGTGGAAGTCTGCACAAAGCATCCCAAATCACCTGCTTTTTCGACTCAAAACATCAGATTTTCCACAGAAAAACGCTGGAATAGACCTAAAAAAGCATGGAATCACTTGCAAAAAGAGCCTGATTGTCGTACCTTAGTACACTGTAAGCAAACCATTTTGCCTGCATGTGACAAAACAAAAAATAGAAATGAAAATCACCCAACTGAGAGAAAAAGACGGGAATCTGACACTGAGCACGACAGACTTAGACACCTTCCTACAGAAAATCAAAACGGAGACCAAAACCCAGCCCGTATCCACTTTCCGCCAGCAACTGCGATACTGCTTGCCCGGCAAGCGCTGCAACGAGGCAGACCGACTGCCCAAAGTACTCCCGGCAGCCGAATTCCGCAAGACGAACGGTGTCTGCCAGATGAAAACCTACAACGGCATCGTGGAACTGACCGTAGGCCCGCTTTCCGGCAAGTCCGAAATAGCCCTTGTGAAACGTCTTGCCTGGGAACAGCCCCAGACGCGGCTCGTATTCACCGGTTCCAGCGGACGGACTGTAAAGATTTGGACTACCTTCACCCGTCCGAACAATTCGCTGCCGGGCAAACGGGAAGAAGCCGAAGTATTCCACGCCCATGCCTACCGCCTTGCCGTGAAATGCTACCAGCCCCAACTGCCTTTCGACATTCTGCTGAAAGAGCCCAAGCTGGAACAGTACTCCCGCCTCTCCTTCGACCCCGAAGCCATGTACCGCCCGGACTCCATACAGTTCTATCTTGCACAGCCCGCCTCCATGCCCGACGAAACCACCTATCGGGAAGCCCTGCAAGACGAGAAGTCACCCCTGACGCGCGCCGTGCCGGGATATGAAGCCGAAGAAGCCATCATCATGCTGTTTGAAGCCGCCTTGCAGAAGACTTTCGCCGAAGCGACGGGTGCCGGTGCCGACAACAGCCTGCACTCCCTGACCGTACGCCTTGCCGAGAACTGTTTCCGTTCGGGCATCCCCGAAGAAGAGACCGTGAAGCGTACCTATTTCCATTATTATCTGCGCCAAAAAGAGACTGTCATCCGGCAGATTGTAAGAAGCGTTTACCAAGAGAACAAAGGCTTCAATACCCAAAGCAGCCTCAGCAAAGAGCAAAGACTTGCCATACAGACGGACGAGTTCATGAAACGCCGCTACGACTTCCGCTACAACACCCAAGTGGGTGAGGTGGAATACCGTGAACGCCACTCGTTCCGTTTCCGCTTCTCCCCCATCGACAAGCGCACGCTGAACAGCATTGCCCTCGACGCACAGAGCGAAGGCATTCCCCTGTGGGATAGGGACATCAGCCGATATATCTACTCCAACCGCATCCCGGTATTCAATCCGCTGGAAGATTATCTGTACGACCTTCCGCACTGGGACGGGAAAGACCGTATCCTGGCACTCGCCCAGACAGTACCCTGCAACAACCCGTACTGGGCCGAACTGTTCCACCGCTGGTTTCTCAACATGGTGGCACACTGGCGCGGCAATACCGACAAGAAATATGCCAACAGCGTCTCCCCCTTATTGGTAGGTGCACAAGGCACCCGCAAAAGCACCTTTTGCCGAAGCATCGTCCCGCCCGAGCTGCGTGCCTATTATACGGACAGCATCGACTTCTCGCGCAAGCGCGACGCCGAACTTTACCTCAACCGTTTTGCGCTCATCAACATCGATGAATTCGACCAAATAAGCAGCACCCAGCAAGGATTCCTGAAACATATCCTCCAGAAGCCGGTGGTCAACGTGCGCAAGCCATACGCCAATGCCGTGCTCGAGATGCGCCGATACGCCTCGTTCATCGCCACCAGCAACCAGAAGGACTTGCTGACCGACCCCAGCGGCAGTCGCCGGTTCATCTGCATAGAAGTGACGGAAGCAATAGACACCAACCGCCCGATAGACTACAACCAGCTTTATACCCAGGCCATGCACGAACTGGACCACGGCGAACGCTATTGGTTCGACCAGTCGGACGAACGGATTATGACGGAAAACAACCACGATTTCGAACAGATACCGCCCGAAGAGCAACTGTTCTACCACTATTTCCGCGTTGCCGGAAATGACGAGGAGGGAGAATGGCTGTCGTCTGCCGAAATACTGAACCGCCTGCGCCGGTACAGCGCCATCCCGCTGTCCACCAAGAGAGTGAATGTATTCGGAAGGATACTGCAGAAACATGAAGTGCCATCCCGCAGAACACGGTTCGGCACGCTGTATCATGTGGTGGAGTGCAAGAGACAAGAAGATTAGTCTTTAAAATATTCAGACACCGGCAATGCTTCTATCGTTTTATCTCCTACGGAAAATTTGTCATGTTGGTTATAAGTGAGTATCAGTCCATGCCCCATCTTGAAGAAAGACAAGGCATCCAGTAAGCCATCTACTTCCCTTTTCCGGTTTTCTGCGGTCAAGGCATAGCATACCTGGATGGCAAGCTGGGGCACAGAATTGCGTACAACTATAAAGTCGCATTCCTTCCGGTTCTCATTATAATAGAATATCTCAGAATAACGGCGACGCAATTCCGCAAAAACCATGTTCTCCAGCCTCCGACCCTCATCACGGGTGAAAGATGGAGAGGTGACAAATACAACACCATTGTCCACACAATACACTTTCTTCGGGTTCAACAGTTGCGCTTTATATGAATATGAAAATTTCGGAACAAAGTTTATCAAGTAAGTCTGTTCGAAATAAGAGAAATAATCAGACACAGTAGAAGTACTTTTCATTCCCAGTATCTGTTTCAGTTTTGTAGCAGACACCAGATTGCCCACATTCCCCATCAAATAGGCCAAGAGACT
This sequence comes from Bacteroides sp. AM41-16, assembly GCF_003603495.1. Classification (NCBI taxonomy): domain Bacteria; kingdom Pseudomonadati; phylum Bacteroidota; class Bacteroidia; order Bacteroidales; family Bacteroidaceae; genus Bacteroides; species Bacteroides sp. AM41-16. The sequence continues at coordinate 14,748 of NZ_QTNE01000036.1, forward strand.
TTTCAAAGAGTGGTCATCACGTATATTATATCTCACGGCAATATCACGATATACTATATCATTGACTAAATCCGTCAGAACATCCTGATCATCCAGTTGCAAGTATTGAGGGAAGCCACCCTGATGCAGATAGTCGTACAAGGAACTGTCACCGATAGTCTTACCCGTAAAACCGCAATATTCAGCATACGAAAAAGGGAACAGTTCTTTCGTAATATGTCTTCCTGTCAACTTCGTGCCCAATTCACGACTCAACATCGAAGCATTGGAGCCGGTGATTCCCACATAAAACCCTTCATCCAACTTGCCCCGAATATACACCTCCCAACCATCAACAATCTGTATTTCGTCAAAAAGAAGAGCGATACACCCTTCATGTTCCTTAATAACTTCATCCACTATACGGAAATCACTGAATTCAAATCCATACAGTAAAGGGGTATCAAAATTCAAGGAGAGCACCTCTTCCGGCTTGTATCTATCCACCGATAATTGTGCCAGCAATGTACTCTTACCACAACGGCGAATACCAGATATAATCAGTGCATAGTCTGCTACCAAGGGAGGTAAAGACAACAATAGGTCACGTCGGAAACTTTGAAATTTCCTCAACCGTTCACGTTGCACACGTATGGCTTCTACTATATCCGATTTGCTTATCATAGGGCTATGTCATTTATATTCAGATACAAATATAAACATTCCATTCTGAATAAACAAATCTATCCATTTAGAATAGATAGATTTGTTTATTCGGAATGAAAGCACTACCTTAGCACCTCATTACAAAAATAACGCTTATGCAAGACATTATAAACGGACGTTGCGGCTGGTGCGGAACCGACGAGCTGTATGTG
>NZ_QTNE01000037.1:0-14778 GCF_003603495.1 Bacteroides sp. AM41-16
AACTGAATCCCGTTTCTATTTACACAAAATTATGGATACTGCCTAAATCAACAATCAATCTACTACCTTAAAGAAAACTTCTTCTCCACTTTGGCTATCCGGTGCCACCCAAAGAGCAAAGTCTCCGGCTTCCACCGTCTTCACCATATCTATATTCCAGAAAGCAAGTTCACTTATCGGAAGTTCAAACGATACATTTTTCTTCTCACCCGGCTTCAATGTGACGCGAGCAAAGCGTTTCAGCTCTTTCACTGGACGGGTCACCGAAGCAAACTTGTCCTGCACGTAAAGCTGGGCTACCTCGGTACCTTCATACTTTCCGGTATTCTCAAGGTCGAAAGTCACAGTCAGCACATCTTCCTTCTTCAGATTGGCAGACGAGAGTTTCACATTATCATATTTGAACGTCGTATACGACAGACCGTAGCCAAAAGGATACAGCGGATCGAAACCAGCATCCATATAGAAAGAGGTACATCCCAACGAAGTCTGCCCCGCTTCCAACGGAATGTCATTCAGCAAAACCTCATTCCGCGTAGCCGGACGTCCGGAACTGTTATGAGCATAATAAACCGGTATCTGTCCTACCATCTTCGGGAAAGTCACCGGAGTCTTGCCACTTGGCACAGCCTTACCCCACAGCAAGTCGGCCAATGCCGGTCCTCCCATGGTTCCGGGATGGAACGAATAAAGTACAGCTGACGAGAGTTCGACTTCCTTTCCTATGGTCAACGGACGCCCTGCCATTACGACAGTAACCACCGGTTTTCCTGTTTTCGCCAAAGCGGCAATCAGTTCGCTTTGCGCACCTTGCAGGTTCAGGTCGGCCAGGCAATGCGCCTCTCCTGAAAGAATAGCCTCTTCGCCTACAAACGCCAAAATAACATCAGCACGTGCAGCGGCAGCAGCGGCTTTGGCAACACCTGCCATATTCTTGTCACGGCTATAAGTCAGACCCGGCTCGTATATCACCTGCACTTTGTCCCCCACCAGTTCCTTGATAGCCTTCAACGGTGTCACGGTTTTTGTCTTGTCACCATCAAATATCCAGGTACCCAATTGGTCATAAGGTGCATTTGCCATCGGACCTACCACAGCAACCGTCTTTACCGAAGATTGCAAAGGCAATGTCTCCTTTTCGTTCTTCAACAAGATGGCCGATTCCACAGCAGCTTGCTTGGCAGCCTCCAGATGAGAAGGAGCATAAAGTTCCTCTATCCGTTTCTCATCCACATAAGGATTATCAAACAGTCCCAACCGGAATTTGATACGCAGAATATTCCGCACGGCATCGTCTATAGCAGACTTCTTGACCTTACCTTCTTTTATCAATTCCGGCAATTCCTTGACAAACGTATAGCTGACCATCTCCATATCCACACCAGCATTCACCGCCTTCATTGCTGCCTCTTTAGAATCGGCAGCAAAGCCATGTGCCATCATTTCGGCTACCGAAGCCCAGTCTGACACTACTATTCCATCAAATCCCCATTCACCACGAAGCACATCTTTCAAAATAAAAGTGTTTCCGGTAGACGGTGCTCCGTCATTGTCATTAAACGAAGTCATGAAAGTGGCTGCCCCTGCCTTGGCCACAGCTTCAAAAGGAGGAAGGTATACATCCCTCAAACGACGCTCCGGAATGAAAGTGGAATTATAATCACGCCCGCCCTCGGCAGCACCATAACCTACAAAATGTTTAGGACATGCGGCTATGGAAGTCGGACTGTTCAGCGAATCTCCCTGGAAACCTTCAACCATAGCAACACCCATCACTGAAGTCAAATAAGTATCTTCGCCACATCCTTCGGCCATACGCCCCCAACGGGGATCGCGAGCCACATCTATCATCGGCGCAAATGTCCAGCGGATACCCACGGCAGAAGCCTCCACAGCCGCTACCCGTGCACCATCCTTAGCCACCTGCGGGTTGAAAGATGCCGCTTGTCCCAAGGGAATAGGGAATATGGTCTTGAAACCGTGGATCACATCACGCGCCATCAGCAAGGGGATGCCCAAGCGGGACTCCTCCATTGCCACACGCTGCAAGGCATTGACACGCACCGGATCTACTTCATTCAGGATAGACCCGACTTCACCTTTCTTTATCAATCCGCTCATATCCTCTATGTTACCATAAGAAGAAATCTGGTTCATCTGCCCAATCTTTTCTTCCAATGTCATACGGGACAACAGCGCTTCTATTTTCTGCTCGATGACTGCGTCATTTTTTGTATCCTGCACTTGAGTACAAGATATAAAAGGAAGCAGCAATAAACAAGCAGAGAGCATTTTCATTGTTTTCATCTTTAATCTATTACTTGAAATGGAATATTTGCTGTTGAGACAAAGCCCGTATTATCAAGTACATATACGTACAAACGATATTCTCCGGGAACTTTAATTGCAGTCTCATACACATTTTTATCTGACATAGCCACCTCACCGACTCTTTCCGGACGCGGTTCATAAGAACCTCCAAAGCCCAGCACTGTAGCTTCTTTAAGCACTTCCCAAACATAAGTCAGAGAATCATTTTCCTTGTCTATGGCCGCAACCTCTGCTTTCAATGAAGCACCTGCCTTGATGCGGACATTATCAATAGCACTCTTCCCATTGACAGTCATCATACCCAGAATTACCGGAGCCGTTTCATCCAGTTCCTTACCAGTCCACACTCTTTGCATAGCCTCTACCATAGGAGTCTTTTCTCCTTTCAGAGGCAGCATATCCACCGTGTCTTCTACAAACATACTGAACCAGGTAGGCGTACGTTCTTCTTTTTGTCCCCACAAGAATACAAAAGAGCCCAAGCAACGGGGATTGGCAGAAATATATTGCGTATAACGCTCTTCGTACACCTGCCGTTTTTCTTCACTGGTCTGCTCTATGGGTGCTTTCCACTCGGTAGAAGCTGTTTCCCACCAACCGGTCGGTCCCCACTCGGTAATCATAAATGCACCCTTGTAGTCCGACTTGTCAACAACCATCTGTACCTCTCCCATCGGACCATATACATTGATGCCCACATAATCGAGAGATGGAGCATACTTTGCCACAGAGTCCAATGCCGACGGATTGTAGGAAATCACTGTCGAAACCAGATGACGCTTGTCTATCGACTTAATCAGCTGTGCCAGTTCTTCCACAAAATTCCATGCGGCAGCTATATTGGCATTTCCCAACTCAATTTCATTGCCAATACCCCAAGCCAGCAAACTCGTATCATTCTTGAACGTTTCTGCCAACAAGCGGACTTCTTCGCGCATCTTGTTCTTATATTCATCATCGTAATAGCGTATGGAGTCTTTGGTCATGCCTATTCCCTGCATTACGTACATGTTGTGCTCCGAAGCCAATGCCAGGTTTTTCTTTATCTCCTCCACATTACCTCCCCAGGTTCTGAAGGCATTGGCACCACTCTGGGCGGCAATGTCCAACCGATATGTGCCGCCTACGCCTTTAATATAGGTTTCTCTTCCGTCAATGGAAAGTTTATAACCGTCTGCCGCTTTCTCTATTACAATACCGTCTAGAGAAGAAGGAGAACAGGCAGACAACAAAACTAAACAGATAAAAATAAATATTTTTTCTTTTTTCATTATCAATTGTCCTAAAGCATAAGGTATTTATGTTATAAATAAAAAACATTCAGCCTTCATATTTAAACATGAAGGCTCTATTTTTTCTGAAACACGCGTACATAGTCCACCTTCATCGTCACTGGAAGAGCAGACTCGTCCACACCGTTCATTCCACCCCAATCACCGCCCCAAGCCAGATTCAGAATGGGATAGAAAGCATAATGGAAAGGCCATTGATTATGACCAGCTCCCAATTGTTGCTTGGTAACAGCCAACTGTACCTTGCCATCTACGTATGTAGTGATGGCATCTTCTGTCCACTCTAAAGCATAGAGATGAAATTCTCCTTCTGCCTGTTCTATAGTCATGGCATGTGTTTTCTGCGTACCTATAGTATGATTATAATCTTGCGTATGGATAGACGAAGAGACTTCGTTGGGTACGACTCCCACTTCCTCCATAATGTCTATTTCACCACACATGGGCCATGGGTTAGTATTCCAGTCATTACCAACTGGCATCATCCAAAAAGCCGGCCACGTCCCCTTGCCTTCAGGCAACATGATACGTGCTTCAAAATAGCCATATTCCCAACCAGTATTCACTTTAGCATACACACGACCAGAGTAAATTTTACCATCGGAGCCTTTGAAACAATTAATATTCAACTTACCGTCCACAAGTTCTGTCACACGCTTTCCGTCAGCAGAACCATTGACGTAATTTTGAAGTTCATTATTTACCCACCCTGCTCCTTGAACCTCGTGTGTCCAATCATTGCCAAGAGATGTACCCTCATTAAATTCATCATGCCAAACCAACCGATACCCCTCAGGGGTATTGATATCCAGATCTTCAGCCGATTCTTGAATAACTGTTACCGTTACTTTCTCTGCACCAGCCACAACCTCAACTGTACCCGTACGGGAAATCTTTGCATCATTAGCTAAAGTGGTCACAACAATTTCCCCACTATTTTTTTCTGCGCTAATCCAACTATCATTGGATTTCACATTCCATTCGCCAGAAGCAATAACAGATAAGACAAAAGATTCTCCTATAGAATTAGAATACAACTCAGTCTGTGACACTGATAAAGGAGCCGCTTGCGTAAGAGGAATAGATACACGAGTAGCACCAGATTTAACTACCACCGTACCAGTACGAGAAGTAGTACCCGTATGAGCACTGACTATAACTGTCGCTGTGCCTTGGCTAGAAGAAGAACCCATTACATTTACTTTGACCCATGAACTGCAATCATCAGAGGCAAAAGCTGTCCACTCTTTACCAGAACAAACCACATTCACCACATATTGGCTAGCTTGTGCAACAGCCTCTATCTTTTCAGGAGAACATTTAATGGTAACATCCTCGGATTGCGGTTCCTTGTCATCGCTACTGCCACAAGCAATCAACGAAAACAAAAGAATAGATAATAGACAATAGTATTTCATATATATATATTTTACAACATAAGTAGAGAAAAAAGGGAAAAGATGAAACTCCAGCAATTGCCAAGATAACACACATCCTTCCCCCTTTTTATTATTCACTGCTTTTAGCAGACCAATATTCTATCTAATACTAGTCATCAATCTCTATGAGTCTGGAAAATAATATCTTTAATAGTCACTTTTGTGTCAGCAGGATTTCCACCAAAATCCAAGACTAAAGATATAGCATGCATATCTTTAGGCGCCTTTTTATTTGCAACCCAAAATTTATTATCTTCATTACCCAACAAGTCCGTCTGTTCTGCAAAGAAGAAGTTATCATCATGTTTGACATCAGGTTCATCAGTCTGAACCAGTTTTACTGTTACCCCCTTCAAATCAGTACTAGGATTTAGAGTGACACAGAAATCATAGGCAGTTTCTGTATCGGCTGACAAATCTGTAACAAACGAGAACTGGTTCTGCCATTGTGCTTCAGTAGCATCAGGGAAAGTGAGTGTATAAGCATTTCCATCCACCACTAAATCTGGATTAGGTCTAGCACTCCAATCCGGGTTTGCATAGAAGAAAGTATTGGTAAAGGTTGCCCCGTTCCAAAGATTGTCTTCACTATCCACCTTCACCCAAGAAGGTTCAGGCTCTTGTACTTCAGGAATTTCCGTACCGTCATCATTAGCATGGTCTTTCAAGACAAAGCTTTCCAAAGTAATATCCGTATTAGCTTCATTACCACCAAAATCAAGTGCAAACTTCAAGTCGGTAATATTCACACCGGGTACGTTACTGAACCATATACACTTAGGCTCATTAGCATCTAAAGCCACACGCTGCATATTGATAAACGTATTGTCATCACCTTTCTGCTGTACTTTAACCGTCACGCCCGGATGTTTGGTAGTAGAAGTGATTATCACCGAAAAATCATAGGTTTTATCCACTGACAAAGCAATTACCTTATCCAATTCCACATGCATCTGAGCTTGCCACTGATCGGTAGTAGCTTCCGGTAAGGAAACAACAAATGCACCATTCTGATAAGTATATTTTGGATCTGCAATCTGCCCCCATCCTGGAGCATAGTAGAAAGATGCCACATTGAAAGTTACTCCCTTAAACATGTTAAATTCACTATCTTCCACAAAACCACCAAAACCGTTCATAATAGTCTTCTCTATTTCAAAGGTTTTGGTTATCGAACCATCACTAATGCCATTTGCGTTCTTTACTTTACATTCTACTGTATATGAACCTTTTTTACGATAATATTTGGAAAAACCATATGAGGCTTGATAAGTGCCGTCAATTATCCAAATTGGAGACACTCCAGGAGCAGAAGTAAATTCAAAGTTTGCATAATTGGTTGTCTGATCTACAGTAACTTTAAAGTTATCAGTATAATCCGATGCTTGTGGGATATTGCCATTGGCTCCCGTAAAATCTTCAGGCGAACATGAAGTCATTGCAAAACCAGCAACCAACACGCCTGCCATATATTTAAATATATTTTTCATATCAATTATTTATTAATGGAGTTATGGTAAACTATTTATAAGCATTCTGAACCAAAGCCGGATCGGAATCCAACTCTCCTTGTGCAATAGGAATGTATTTCTTCTTGGCAGTCCAAGAATTAGTACGGTAACCATATTCATCGGGGACCAGTGCAGTAGTAGCCTTATTGCTGGCTGATGCTCCACTGATTCCTTCAGCACGTACCAAATCAAAATAACGCTTGCCTTCACCTACAAATTCCAAACGACGTTCTGTAAGTACATCGTCAACCGTAACGTTTGCAAGTCCAGCCAAACCGGCACGGGTGCGAACTTCGTTCAACCATGTCTTAGCCTCACCTGTACCACTTCCACCTGTACGAAGAGAAAGTTCTGCAGCATTTAGTAATGTCTCAGCATAACGATAATAACGATAATTGTTATTATAGTTCAAATTCTGGTCACCGGAAGACTGCTTGAAGTTCTTATCATACGGACGATATTTTTGTAACCAAATATGAGTATCTTGATAACGTTTCGTATATTCTACATCTTCGGCAATCACCCAGCAAGTTGCATCACGACGTTTGTCTTGTTCACTAAACATTTGATAAGTTTCAAGACGCATGGGCATAAATCCCCAGCCATCATTACCCTTTGACCAACCATCATCACCTGGGAAAGAGTTAGGAGAAATCAGAGTAGGAAGCACTGTACCACCAACAGCTAACGGACTTCCCCAGCCACGTTCGTTATTAGTTTGCTCATAATTAATTTCCCAGATAGATTCGTCACACCATTCACCTTCCGTTTCCCAGATGTTGGCAAAACTAGGATTCAATCTAAAGCTAGGACTATCAATAAGCTCCTTCATATAACCTAAAGCTTTTGAGAAACGACTTTCATCATTCTGATACATTACCATTTCAGCATATACCATATAAGCCATAGCTTGAGTGACACGTCCCAACTGACCTTCGTCGTCAACTTCTTTACCTTCTTTGATTGTTTTATAATATTTCAAAGGTAACACCTTAGAGTCAATTACAGCTTCAAGTTCTGCGATCAACTCAGCATAAACCTGATCGGCAGTATATTGCGGAGCCGTATAAGGAGGTTCGGAAAGATTCTCCAAATAGAAAGGTACATTACCAAAATAATGCCACAACATATTATAATAGAAAACACGTAGTAAACGGGCTTGCATCTCATAGAGTTTACGATTGGCCTCAGTAACATCAGTACCCCAATCAAGATATTTCAGTAAGTCATTACAACGTTTGATGCCAGAATAATCCACAGTCCAAAGAGAGCCAAGTGTATTATTTTCATTAGCTTCATAATTAAATAACATATGCCAATTCTGCATATCGGTCTTGGTTGCACCACCTACCCAAAAATTATCGCCCATAATTTCACCGTCAATATTCAAGGCATTGTACTGTCCCAATCCCCAATCTGGCCAATGGAGAGGGTCATAGGCGGCAATCAGAGCTTCCTGAATATGCTCATCCGTAGTATAATAATCTTCCAATGGTTCACCTGTCGGATTTTCCACCTCAAGAAAACTGTCACTGCAACCGGTAGTCAACACTGTAGCGGCAGCAAGTAAGCCTATTGCTAATATTTTATTTGTTTTCATATAGTTCTTATTTTTAGATTAGAAAGAAACATTTACACCTACTGTATATGTGCGAGCCTGCGGATAAATACCACGGTCAACACCAAGAGAAGTTGCACCTGAAGAAATTTCAGGATCAAATCCCCAATATTTGGTCCAAGTCACAAGATTTTCAGCTTGCACATACACACGCAGACGTTCAATAGTAAGTTTGCGAGTAAGAGTCTTAGGCAATGTATATCCCAAAGTAATATTCTTAAGACGAAGATATGAACCATCACAAACATAAAGATCAGATACCATCCAGTTCGTTGCATTACCGACAGCCAGACGAGGATACTTATTAGAAGTACCTTCACCAGTCCAACGTCCCAACATCCAAGAAGGATAGTTACCAGAAGCAACATCTGTACGATAAGTGCCATCAAACACATCAGCACCAGCTACACCTTGGAAGAAAATATTAAAATCAAAGCCTTTCCAATCAGCATTAAGATTCAAACCATAAGTCCAATCCGGAGTACCATTACCAATGTTAGTACGGTCATCTGCCGAGATGCTACCATCACCATTTACATCCACAAAACGTGTATCACCAGGAACCGCATCCGGCATAATCATTTTACCATCTTTATTGACATAAGCACGAACTTCATCCATATTCTGGAAAACACCGTCAGTCTTGTAACCATAGAAATAGGGGAAAGGTTGTCCGTTAGAACCGCGTGTACCACCACCAGAGAATCCTTGAATACCATCTAAATCCATATAGCCAGTATCATTTCCCAAGTTCTTCAATTCATTTTTAAGATAAGTAGCATTTCCCTTTACTGCAAATTTAGCATCAGCAATATTCCATTTATAGCCAAGTTCAAACTCAAAACCACTATTTTCCATATCACCTACGTTACCAAGAGGTTTAGTTTCACCTACATAACTCGGGATAGGCATCGTAATAATCATGCCATTGGTTTTCTTTATGTAATAGTCAGCACTGAATGTTAAAGCATTATTAAAGAATCCCAAATCAATACCTAAGTCAGTTTGCTCACTCTCTTCCCATTTCAAATCAGGATTTGCCAAACGTTGTGCTTTAGAACCGTTCCATTTGATGGCATCTTTACCCAAAAGGACATTGTTACCCATGGCCGTCAATGAAGTATAACCAAATTCGGCTATGTTATCATTACCATTCTTACCCCAACTGGCACGAACCTTTAAGTTAGACAACCATTCTCGCGTATCAGCCATAAACTCTTCATTTGTCACATTCCATCCCACAGATACTGAAGGGAACGTACCATATTTATTATTAATACCAAAACGACTTGAACCATCACGACGGATTGTAGCCTGAATCATATAGCGTTCATTATAGTTATAACTCAAACGAGCAAACATAGACGACATTCTATGTTCTGTATAAGGACCTCCATAAACGCCATACTGAACTGTAGCACCAGTAATATTACCATCTGCATCCTTTGTATATTCAACATTCCCTGTAGCATAATCAATAGAAGGTTTATTAGGATTCACCAGATTCCAACGGTTACCACCAAGTTGATCTCCCTTATATTTAAGAGCAGACTGTCCTAATACAACACCAAATGTATGTTTGCCGATAGTTTTGTCATAAGTTAATGTGTTTTCAATCTGCCATGTCACATTCTGTGCCTTGAATGAAGATGCATTAGTATGTGTTGCCTTATTATTAGCTGAGAGATAATACTTGCTCTTAGTAGCCCCTTCATTACCCCAAAATCCCATATCAGCACTATAATTGAAGTGATACTTCAAATTATCCCACAATTGAAGATCAATAGAAAACTTTGGAACAAACTTATGCGACCAATTCTTTGTAGGAGTCAATGTCATCATAGCCAGCGGATTATTCATTTCCTGATAAGCTCCTCCATAGCCAGGTACTGTATAAGGATCACCATTTGCATCACGAGGCAAATCAAAATCTTTATAAGTTTCAATCATCTTTTCAGCTGCATCACCAGTCAATGTAGGGGTCAAAATAGGAGACAGATAAAGAGCCGATCCCAAAATTGAACCGAATTCAGAGTTAGTACCAACACCTGTTGAATGCGTACGCATATAAGCCAAATTTACACCTAAATCCAATTTATTAAGGAAACCGCGTTCTTTAGATGCATCAATTAGATTATATTGAGTATTGGAACGAATAGTCAAACGGTCATAATTAGAATGTCCGTGATTACCACCAACAATACCATCTTGTGAATAATACCCCAAAGACAAATAATAATTTACTTTTTCCGATGCACCACTAACTGTCACATCATGATTCACTACCGGAGCATTGTCATAGAAAACAAGATCTTGCCAATCAGTGCCAAATCCTTTGATAGAATTTCCATTAGCATCAATCAAATTATAAGGATCTGCATAAATTGGAGCCTGACCACCATTCACATTGGCTTCATTCTGAAGGATAGCATAGTCTGTCGCACTAGTCACATCACGTCTCTTCCATGCACTCTGCCAGCCATAAGAAAAATTGTAATTAATTTGTGCCTTACCCATCTTACCTTTTTTGGTAGTTACTAGAATAACGCCATTAGCAGCACGCGCACCATAGATAGCACCAGAAGCAGCATCTTTCAACACTTCGATAGACTCGATATCATTAGGATTTACAAAATCAAGACCACCCCCAATAGGCATACCGTCTACAATGTAGAGCGGATCACTATTGTTGATAGTACCAATACCACGTACACGTACACGAGGAGAATCACCCGGCTGACCAGAAGCTGAAGTTACATCCACACCTGCAGCCAAACCTTTCAATGCATTATCCATACGCACCGGAGATTTGTTTTCCAAATCCTCACTACTAACTTTGGCAATAGATGCTGTTACCACACTTTTTTTCTGAACACCATACCCCACCACTACTACTTCGTCCAGCGTTTCTGAATCTTCCTGAAGAACTATTTTCAAGGAATTTTTTCCATTTACCGCTACTTCTTGTGACTTAAAACCAATATAGGTAATAGAAAGTGTTGCGTCGGCAGGAACCGACAATGTAAAATTACCGTCCAAATCAGTAATTCCACCATTGGTAGTTCCTTTAACTACCACATTTACTCCAGGCAACGGTTCATTATCCGAACCGCTTACCACTGTACCTTTTACCTGTATATTTTGGGCATATACAGAAGCCAAGGTAAAGCTTAACAGAAATAAAACTGATAATAACTTTTTCATAAGTTTTACTAAATTAAGATTAACGTTTCTCGGTTTTGTTCTCAATCGAACAGTGCAAACATAGAGTAAAATGCAATAAAACAAATAAGAAACAATCATTCTTAAATACGTCAAATCTGAAATTCAAATACGTTATCAATACGTCATCAGCAAATAACTTACTAATAATCAATAATTAATATATACTTTTAAGTATTACGTCACAACATGTTATAGAACACAAAAGGGAGGAATATTAAATTCCTCCCTTCCATGCACTTCCTTCTTTTAAAGGAAGTTAATATCTAAAGACTACAGTTTATTGCTTAAATAATCCGTCAAACTATCCTCTCTCTCTAAAGCGAACTTCTTACGAAGACGATAACGGATTGTTTCAACTCCACGAACCGAAATGTTCAATAGAGGCGCTATTTCTTTCGTGGAAAGATTCATCTTTAGATAAGCGCACATCATGCGTTCGTTGTGGGAAAGTTCAGGATGCTTGGCATGAAGACGTTTCATAAAATTGTTATGTATCAAATCGAACTGGTCTTCAATACGCTTCAAAACCTCATCACTCTGTATATTACCGTCTATTTTATTATTAATAAGTATGAGTTGCTGTTTTCCTTCCCGAGCCCCCTCACCCTTCAGCAAGGCGGATACTTTAAGTATCTCTGACTTGATTTCAGTCAGCATTTCATTCTTACGGACAAAGTTTATCATCAGATTGGCCATTTCCTGACTCTTATGTTGCAAATCGTATTCCAATTTTTCTTTCTCCAGCTGCATAATCTGCTTTTCCTGACGGGCTTTCTCCTCTTCGTACTCCCTTTCCATATCGTGCAACTCTTTATCTTTCTCGATTACCGCCTGCTGTTTCTTCCGTTTCACACGGACATCATCCCAACGATAGACATACCATAAGGCAAGCAAAGCCAAGATGATATAACAAACGTATGCAGCAGCACTACGATACCACGGTGGAAGTATACGGAAGGCGATTGTATCCGATGATGTCGTACCGTCAGGAAAGACCGCTTTAACTTCAAACGTATATTCACCTTCCGACAGATTACTATACTCCTTGGTGCGTACCGTTGTAAAATCGGACCAGCCTCCCTTATTCAAACGATATTGAAAACGGATATCATCCCCTACCGAAAAAAAAGGAAGGGCATAGTCAAAACGAACGGAATTCATGGAATAAGCTATCACCGGAACCGGCTTCTCTCCTAAAAAGTTTGCGGTATATACCAATGAATCCTTGGGATAAGACAGATACATGTTCCTTATATATAAGGAGTGGCTACGATCCTGACGCTCTCTTACGGCCGGGATGCTGAATAAAGCGAAACCTCCTTCATTAGGAACCACCATCAGCGAATCTGAAAGAGGAATAATCGTTTCAAAACCGGGTACCAGTTCAATCAGCGATTGCTGGATGGGATTAATGCTTGTATTCGCCCCCCGCTTATAGGTACCCAGATTGGCAATACAGATTTCGTGAGGGCTCAAACTAATCAACTTATCGTGATACTCCAAGATACGCGAATAGGCCGCGGTGCCATTCAAAAGGTTGTTCATATCCGGACAAGGCTCCATGACATCTTTATGAGGATTATGCTTATAGATTCCCCGGGGAGTGGCAAAATACACCCGGTCTTCTATCTTCGCTATATACATATCACGTCCTACCGGAAAACCATCCTTCGCGCTATATTCCTTTATACGGACAGCTTTTGTCAAATCATTATCCAAATCCACACGGGTAACGTGGTCTGTATTGTACACCCAAATCACCTTATCGCTTTCCTGCTCAAAAAGACGGCAAGAATCGTTCATACCCTCAATCTTGCCAACCACCTGCCATTCTCCATTCTTTTTCCCAACCAAATAAATACCGTTATATACCCCGACATACATAAGGTCCGTACGTCCTGCCACAAGTTGGCAACACCAGGCGCCGGCAATATCCGTCACACGTTTTACGGAAGTACCATTGATAAGGAAAATACCACGGTCGTGCAGACAGAAGAGTTCATCACCTATACGGCAAAGGTTCCAGACCTGTCCGCTGGATTGGGGCATCGGACGGATATCCGGCAAATCGCCGTTCATCTGTACCGGATACGAGGTGTAATACAAACCCCGATTGGTACCTAAATAAAGATAACCGCCTTCTACCGCCGCCGTATATCCCGTGCCGTAGGAATAAGGATAGGAATAGAGATTCGTAAAAGGAGAACTCAGACAGACGTAGTCAATGCCGCTATCCAGACCGGCCCAGAGGTTTCCGGTCGTATCGAAGGAGACAGAAAGCACCGTATTGTTACGCAAGCCGTTGTTCTCATTGAAATATTTCAGTTGCATGGTGCTGCAATCCACCAGTACCAATCCTTTATGAATGGTTCCCAAGGCAATCTTATCATCCTTTTTGGCTACGCAAAAGACTTCATTCTCACGCATAAACTCTTCGGCACCGGTGACAAACGGTTCCATCGTACGCCCGTCACAATAGTAAAGTCCGTTGTATGCAGTCACCACCAGAACACCTTTCTTATAAGGTATAATGCCACGAATACGCTTGGAAGCCAACGCATCGGCACCCTGAAGAGGGAAAAAAGTGTTTCCAACCAAAAGCCATACGCCTCTGTCCGTACCGATGTAAAGAATACCATTGACCATATTGGAACAGTCTATCTTGGCATTCATTTCAATGGCGGTATATTTGCCGTTCAGGTACTTCACCACGCACCCGTCCCCTTGGAAATACAAGATATTGTCTGTCTCATGGATGCCCCACACATTTCCAAGAAAACGAACGGAACTCTCCAAAGTATCGGACATGCAATGATAGGCCAAAGAACCGTCCGTATCCGGTTCATAATAGCCGAATTCATTGATGCCCCCCACATAAATTCTTTTTTGGGTGGCAGAAGCCAGAACGGAACGCACATCGGAAGCATTGTTCAATGGAAACACATTCCAGACATTGCCATCAAATTGCACCATACCGTTCTTGTTGGCGAAATATACCCACTTGTCATCATAGGGTGCTATCTGCCAAGTCTGGGTCCCCTTACCATAAACACTTTTATCAAAATTGACGATAAAGCTATTCCAGCCGGCAATTGCTTCGACCAAAGGGGGAAAAAGAAAAAGGCAGAAAAAAAGGTAGAATGACAATATGTGTTTGTTCATGCGTATAATGACTATATAGTTAGTTGCACAAAAATAATGCTTATTTTCAAGGTAGCACACAATAGCCTATCTGTTTTTTTGTCCCCGATTATTATTTTCTTCTCAAATGGCAATCTTTTGCATAACTATACTTTAGATTCCGGTATACTAAGAAGTATTCGTCCGACGGCTGTTGAATTATCGTCCGACAGCTGTCGGAC
>NZ_QTNE01000038.1:0-12023 GCF_003603495.1 Bacteroides sp. AM41-16
AGTATCATTCCAACAATTATCTATGCGACTTCATGTCGCACCCACGGCGTATCAAGATGATGAATTGCCACACACCGTTTCTGTGCGTTCACACCCGTTCCGAGCATGGAGGTGGAGCCGAACAGCACACGCACCGTCCCGGCGTTCATGGCATCTATCACCGCCTTCCGAGCCTTGTCGGTCTTGCACTCCTGAATGAAGCGCACCTCGCTTGGCGGTATGCCGTAGTCCTCCGTCAGTTTGCGCTTGATTTCCGAATAGACGTTCCACCCATCGCCCGGCTGGTAAGTCCCCAAGTCAGAGAAAACGAACTGCGTGCCTTTCTGCGCGTCGTATTTTTGATAATACTCCGCGATTATTTTGGCACAGTGGCTCGCCTTGTTGTCGGGGTGGTCTTCGTAATGCGGGTCTATCATGCGCATGTCGAGTGCCATCTTCCGGGCATAGTCCGTGGCGATAAGCATCTTCGCCTTTTCCTCCGTTTCCGAAAGCGGCAGTCTGCCCAACAGGGTGGCGTCGCCCGTCTTGGCGAATTGCATCAGCTTCTGTATGAAGTCCTCCTGCTCCGGCGTGGGCGGTATGTGGTGCAGTATCTCGTTTTTGTTGGGACGGTCCACGCCCACATCCTCCGCCGTGCGGTAGTCCGTGATTTCATTATAGAAGGCGGCAAGCTCCGGCACTTTGATGAAGTAGCGGAAACGCTCCTTCTGCACCACGTTGTTCGTCACGTTGAACTCAAAATCCGTTGTCTTCTTGGCAAATATCGCCGACCACGCATCAAAACATCGAATGTCCTGCCGTTCCAGCTCCTTCGGGCGCAGGTACTTGAACAGCAGGTACAGCTCAGTCAGCGAGTTGCTGATAGTCGTGCCGGAGAGGAAGGTCGCCCCCAAGTCCTTGCCCGTGCGCTCCTGTATGGTGCGGATAGCAAAGAGCATGTTCAGTGCCTTCTGGCTTCCCTCGCTGTTCCCCAATCCCGCCACACGGTCGTGGCGCGTGTTGAAAGTCAGATTCTTGAACTGGTGCGATTCATCAATGAAAATGTGGTCGATGCCCATCTGCTTGAAGTCCACCACGTCGTCCGTGCGTGACTTTATGGCGTGTTCCACCTTCTCCAATTTCGCTTCAAGGTTATGCTTGCGCTTCTCCAGACCTTTCAGCATCGCCCGCGATACGTTCTTTCCCTGCTGGCGCAGCACTTCGAGGTTTTCCTCCACCGTGTCAAGCTCCGCTTGCAGGATGCGCTGCTGCAACTCCGGCGACTGCGGTATCTTGCCGAACTGGTCGTGCGACATAATGACACAATCGTAGTCGTTGTTCTTGATGTTGTTGAAGAAACGCACGCGGTTGGCGGTCGAAAAGTCTTTCTCCGAAGCGTACAGAATCCTCGCGTTGGGATATGCCGCTTGATAGGTGGCGGCAATCTCCGCAACATTGGCTTTCAGCCCGATAATCATCGGCTTGTGCGCCAAGTTCAGACGCTTCATTTCATGCGCGGCGATGCACATTATCAGCGTCTTGCCGGTTCCAACCTCGTGGTCACAAATTCCGCCGCCGTTCTGTTTCAGCATCCAGACGCAATCCATCTGCGAGGGATAGACGCTCCTGATGCCCCGGCTTGCCAGCCCTTTCAGATTGAGGTCGGGAAAAGTCTGATGCGAGCCGTCATACTTCGGGCGCACGAAACAGTTGAACTTGCGGTTATACATCGTCGTCAGCCGCTCCTTGAACTGTGGCGACTGCTCTTCGAGCCATTCGGAGAAGCCGTTTCGTATCTCGTCAATCTTGGCGTTGGCGAGCTGTATTCCCTCGCTGTCGCGCACCTTGATGTCGTTGCCATGCTCGTCCCTGCCGATGGACTTCATCATGTCGGGACAGGTGTTGTGCAGGGCGTGTTTCAGAAGGTGCATGCCGTCATAGTTACGGTAATACCCCTTCACCAGAAACTCGTCCGTGATTTTCATGGTGCGGTAGCCGCACGCCACCGAAAACTCGTCCATGCTTGCAGAGTAGGCGATTTTCACCTCCGTGTCGAACAGCCGGCTCATGTAGGCGGCATAGACACCCGTCGGAATCCAGCGTTCCCCGAAATTGAAATCAAGGTCTTCAAAAGCGATGCGCGGCGGTTCGGCATCTTTCAGAGCCTCCAACGCCTGCTTCACCTCCGGCATACGTTCACTTTCGGGGTTTTCGCCCATCCAAGCCTCTATGCGTTCCGCTTTCTCTATCACGTTTCCGGCAATAAAGCGGTCCTTAATCTCGTAACCGGTTACGAGCGGATTGTAATAGATGCGCCCTTGCAGGGCTGTGAGCAAATCCTCCGCCGTACTGTCGGTTATCTCCCGCATATAGTCGAGATCGACAGTGCCGAACTTGTTGAGCGACGCGGACAGTGCTTCTTCGGGTGAGCCGACGTTGGCATGGCTCTCCACGGAGAAGGAAACGGGACGCTCGAAGATGTCCGCCTTGACAAACTTCCCGTTCTCCGCCCGTTCCAGCGAAAGGATGTCACGCCCGCCCGCGTCCATCATCACTAACTTCACGTTCTGCTTGGCGTTGAGGTTGCCGTAGCGCATGACAAACTCATCGTAACAGGTGTTTAGATGCTCTCGCCACGGGACATTTGCTTCATGCAGGTTCGATTCATAGCGGTACAGCCGCTCGTAGGCGTCACGGAGTAAAACATACTGTAACGCCTTCTCCTTCTGGTAGCCTTTCAGGTCGAGCGGCTGGAATGTCGCCCCGTATGGCGTGATGTCCTTCAGGTAGCCGATGTTATGACGCCCCCTGTCAGCCACCAGCGACCCTTCGCGCAGGTGCATCTCCGGCGTGCGGTGGTAGGCACGCGGCGAAAGGTCCACGACTTCTTCCTTCGGCTTCTCCGCTTCGATGTCGGGGAAAAGGGAGGTCGCCACCGCTTCCGGTGGGGTATCTGTAACGGCAGGTGCGGTGACTGCTTCCGGCTGTGTTTCCTCCTGCCGTGGTTGCTCACGGGGAGTGTCCGGCACGGCTTTCACTTCCATCTTTTCCGCCGCCGCTTGTTTCTCGTTATGCTGCCTTGCCAGTTCCCGAAGTTCCTTCCTGCGTTCCGGCGTCAAATCCATCATCATCTCGTAGAAGCCGTTGATGGGAGGATTGGTATCCCAGTCCAACGTGGCATAGATGTCGTCCGGGTCGGCAGGCTTGGCGGTGTTCTCCGTTTTAGCCTCCTTGTTCTCTGTTACAGTCTTAGGGGTGGTAGCCGTCGGCACAGCCGTAACATTTTGTGTGACATGCACCTGTGGCTTGGGTAGAACGCGCCTTGCCGAGCTTTCCTTTTTCGCCTCCTTTTTCTTTTTGGCGGTTTTCGGTTGTTGGCTGACTTCTTCCGTCATCCCCCAGAGATCGAGCAAGGATAGCTGCACACCGTCAGAATATTTCGGACGTGGCTCTATCTCCGGCTTTTCCTCTGTGGGTTGCGGTTTCTCCGTCGGAGTTTCCACCGCCTGCATCGAAGATGTTGTTTCCATCTTTATGGCAGTACGCTCCACCTCCTTTTGAACGGTAACTTTTTCTTCCGTTCCCGACTGCCGGATTGAACCCGAATACAGACGCATGGCGAGCCTGTAATGGAAATCCTCGTCGAGCATACGGTGCAAATCCCCGGCGATGCCTGCTGCCTTGCCCTCGTGCAGATAGACCATAGCGGGCTTCCCGTATGGGTCGGTGTCAAGTTTCGCCGTCGTATGCACGATGCGTTCCGGGTGGTGGATGAAATAGGCGTTGTCGGTCAGGTCGGTTTTCGTGTCCGTCTGTATTACGGTCATCAGCCGCTCGTCCTGCGACATTTCCTTCTTGCTGAGGTTCTTTTGCAGGACAATCAGGTCACTGCCCACTTCTGTCCCCGCGTTGTCCGTGAACAGGTTGTTGGGCAGGCGTATCGCGGATACCAGATCAGCCTTACTGAACAGCTCGTTACGCACGGAGGTCTTGGTGCTGTTCAATACCCCTTGCGAGGTGATGAACGCCACGATACCGCCGTCACGCACGGCATCCAGTCCTTTGAGAAAGAAATAGTTGTGGATGGCTTTCTGGGCGGAGCGTCTGCCGAATGAGTCGCTCCGCTGAAACTCAGGGTCGAACACGGCTATGTCTCCGAACGGAATGTTGGACACCGCCAAGTCGAAATAATTGTTGAACGGTCTTTCGATTTTCTCAAAACCGCAGGTGCGCGTTTTCTTGCCGGGATAGAGATGCCTCAGGATTGTACCCGTGAGCAGATCCTTCTCGAAAGCCATCACATCCGCATTGGGGTTGTGCCGCAGCATGGAATCCACGAACACGCCAACCCCCGCCGACGGTTCGAGCATACGGGCGGGGCGGACGCTGTAATCTGCCAGCACGTCCGCGATGGTGTCGGTTATCTCTTTGGGGGTGTAGAAAGCGGTCAGCACGGACGCTTTCAGCGAATCCACAAACCGCTTGTACTCTGTTTCGTCCTTGCTGTTCTCACGGATAAGCCTGTGCAACTCCACTGTCGGGGCGAACAGTTCGAGGTCGGATTTCGCCCACCGGACGGCATCCGTCAGTTCCTTTGCAGGGTTGAGGATACATTTCAGACCGCCGAAACCGCAGTACCTTTGAAGTATGGCACGCTCTTCGGTTGTCGCTGTCCTGTTTTCCCTGTCAAGGATGAATGCCGTCCGTATCGCCTCGATGTTGTCCCGCAGTTTCTGTTTGCGGTTAAACGCCATATTCCCCGATGTAAAGGACGGTTGCCCCCGTCAGCTCCGTGTAGAGCAGGTCGTAATCGGAAGACAGGGCGAAGTTGTCGTCCGAAAGGTCATAGACGGAGAACACGTTGCCGACAAGCGGCATGAGTTTCAGAATAAAGGCTTCTTGTTTCTCTTCCGGCACTTCGTCGAAAAACTCGCTCTCCACGACTTCACGGAGAATGGCGTACCGGGAATAGCGCAGCCCGCGCAGCAGCGTGTCCATCGCCTGCTCTTGCGCGCCATCGGCGGGATAGCCTTCGAGCCGCGCCTTTTCATACGTTTCGGCGGCACGGTCGGCCCGTTCCCGTATGAAAGCGGTGTCAGTCGCCTGTTCAAACTTGTTCGTGCGGAGGTAGTCCAGCAGGTACAGACCGTAATAGGAAAAGTCGGTCTGACCCTCGTTTTTCTTCTTGTTGTTCATTACTTTGGAGTTTAGTGGATTGATATTTAACGGGATAATTGATTGGAAAAAGGAAGAAAAAGGCACTCGGTATCCCTCCGAGTGCCACCACTAAATCCAAAGTATGAGTGTAATCCGGTATCGAAGAACAATTCATTACTCTGAACAAGTGGCAAAGTTAGTGCAAATCGAAGACAATACGAAAAAAACTTGTTTGTTTCTATTGTTGAGATGCAGCCTAACTTATCAAAAGTTAGTGATTATTTCCTTTTTTTCGGATAGGAAGACTTGCATTTCTTTTCCGGGAACACGAACGTCGTGTTATATTCCCCGTCAAAGGCGACTATGGCATCGAAGTTCTTGCCCTGCTTGCTCTTGAAGCCTTTGAGCGGCTTGGTGTGCCCGTCGGTGAGCAGGTCTTTGATTTCGTCGTCGGACAGGGTGCGTCCCGCTTTCTGCCGGAACACGGGCAGTCCGCACTCCGTGTTGTCGCAACGTACCACCTTGCCGTAGAACCGCATCCTGCCCGTGCCGCACTTGGGACACGCGCAGCCGGAATCACGGCTGCCGAAGAGCTTGTCGCACGAGAGCAGTTCGGAGGTGATTTCCCGTGTGTACGCCTCTATCTCCTTGCGGAAAGTGTCGGCGGGCAGTTCCCCGCGCTCGATACGTGCCAGTTCCTTTTCCCATTCGCCCGTCATGGCTACATCGGCGATGCGCATCGTCTTCACCACGGAATTGAGGGCGAGTCCCTTTTCGGTGGGAACAAGCGACTTCTTGCAGCGTTCCATGTAACCGCGCTTGAAAAGCGTTTCGATGATGGACGCTCGTGTGGCGGGAGTGCCGATGCCGCAGTCCTTCATCGCCTGCCGCAGCGCGTCGTCCTCAATTTCCTTGCCCGCTGTTTCCATTGCCGAGAGCAGGGTGGCTTCGGTATGCAGCGGCTTGGGTTTGGTCTTTCCTTCGGTGATGGAGGTGGCTTTCAGCGTGAGCGTGTCGCCATCCTGCCAGCCGGGGATGGTAGTTTCCTCCTTTTCCTCGCCATAGACGGCACGCCATCCGGCTTGCTTCACGACACTGCCTTTCACGGTGAACTCCACTCCGGCACATTCTGCCGTGACAGCAGTCACGTCCTTGACGCATTTTTCGGAGAATGCCTCTATCATTCGTCCGGCAATCATCTGATAAATGGTGCTGTCCTCTTTGGAGAGGAAGAGCGGTTTCTCTCCCGTGACGAGCAGGGCATGGTGGTCTGTTACCTTGCCGTCATCCACGCTACGGCGTGTCGGGATGGCTTTTGCCCGCACCTTGTCTTTCCATTCGGGCTGCGTGCCGATAAAGGCGAGTAGCTTGGGGATTTCAGCGAACACGTCTTCGGGGATGTAGCGGCTTCCCGTTCTCGGATAGGTTATCAACTTCTTCTCGTAGAGCTTCTGCGCGATTTCAAGCGTCTGTTCCGCCGTGAAGCCGTGCTTGGCGTTGGCTTCTTTTTGGAGCGTGGTCAGGTCGTACAGCAAGGGAGTTTCCTCCGTCTTCTCCTTACGCTCTGCTTTCGTTACCGTTGCGCTGCCTGCCGCCTTTACCTTATTATATAGCTCCGTTGCCGGTTCTTTCGACTTCCATTTCTCGGAGGATGAGAGTTTCACGACCTCGCCGTCGCAACCGTCTGTTGCGATATGGAGCTGCCAGAATGCTTCGGACGTAAAACGGCGGTTCTCCCAATAGCGTTCACACACCATCGCCAGCGTGGGTGTCTGCACACGCCCCACCGAATACGTGCCATGTCCGGCGGCTATGGATAACGCCTGAGTGCCGTTGATGCCCACGAGCCAGTCGGATTCGCTCCGCGCTTTGGCGGCGAGGTATAGGTTGTCGTACCTGCTGCCGTCTTCGAGGTTGCGCAGTCCCTCACGGATAGCCTTGTCGGTGAGCGAGCTGATCCACAGACGCACGAAAGGAGTGGTGCAACCCGTATAGTGGTAGAGGTAGCGGAAGATAAGCTCTCCCTCGCGTCCGGCATCGGTCGCCACGATGATTTGTTCGCTTGTGTCGAACAGTCTTTTGATGACTTTTATCTGCGACACCACGCCGCTGTCGGGCTTGTAACCTTTCTCCGTCCTGACCTGACGGGGGACGAGCGTGAATGTGTCGGGAATAATCGGGAGGTTGTCACGGACAAATCCGCGCACGCCGTAGCCGTCGGGCATGGCAAGCTGAACGAGGTGTCCGAATGCCCATGTCACGGCATAGCCGCCTCCTTCGAAATATCCTTCCTCTCTCTTTGTCGCGCCCACGATGCGGGCGATTTCACGTGCCACGGAGGGCTTTTCTGCAATGATTGTCTTCATGTTTTCTTGCTTTTTTGTTGATACTTTGGATTTTATTTTGGATTCAGTGGCGGACACGGGATTACATTTTCATGCCTTTGTTGTTCTTCTTTTTCGGCTTCTCCTGCTGCTGTTGCTGGCGGTCGTCCTTTGGGGCGGTCTGACCTTTCTGCAAAGGCTCTTTCAGGTTCTTTGTCGCCTCGTTGGTTTTGCCCTCGTTGTTCACCGCCACCTGTGTGCGGCTCTCGTTGGACGGGGCGACCTGCTGGGCGTTGTCGGGGTTCGTTTCGTAGCGGTACGGGCGGCCCTTCTCCGGGTTGAACTTGATATACATCGTGGCATGGAAGCCCTGCTTGTCGGTCACGTTCTCCAGTTTCACGGCTTTACCCGCCACGTAGTCGGCTTTCTGCTTGTCGGTGAAGTTCACGCCGCTCCATTTGCTGATGGGGCGGATGCTGCCGTCCTCGTTCATCCACGTGTTGCGGCGTTGCTCCTTCTTGGTCTGTGCGGCATTTTCCCCGCCTTGCGCCTGACTTTTCGAGGTGTCACCTTTGGCTTCCTGCGTCTGTGCGGTACGGGGCGACCTTCCGGTTCCCGGCACGAACTCCACGCCGCGCTGCTCCACGTTCACTTGAAGGGTGGTGACGAACTTCCTGCCGTCGTTGCGCTCGATGAGCTTGTCGCGCACGGGCAGTCCGGCGCGGAGCATGTCCTGCTCCTGTTTGGTGATTTCCGTCTTGCCGATGCGCTCCGGGATGCGCACCTTGTTTGCCGGAATGTCCGTGATTTCATTCGTCTTGCGGTCGATGCTGATGTAGGAGGGGATGATTTCGCCCGTTTCCCTGTCCACAATGTCCACGACCCTGCCGAGGTTGCCCGTTTCGCGCAGGTTCTTCCGGTCATCGTCGGAGAATTTGTGTTCCTTGTACTCATCTAACTTCTGCTCCTTGCGGATGAAGTGCGGCACGAGGCTGACATTTCCCTCGCCGTCCTTCTTGAAGGAGAGGCGGGCGTCCAGCTCGAATGATTCGCCGCCGAAGGTGGGCTTGACCTTTACCAAGTCGGACTTGCCGTAGTGGAGCATCTTCGTAAGGTCTCCGGACTTTTCAAGGTCGTCACGCTTCACGCCCCATCTGTCCTCCAGCTCCTGCCAGTTGATTTTGCTCTCGTTGATGGGTTGGTAGCCCTGTCTGCCCTGCGTCTGTTGCGGGCTTTCCTGCTGTTCTTTCTGTTGTTCCATGTTTTCCTGTTTTTGAGGTTCTTGTTTCTCTGTCTTTTGTGCCGCCATCTCTTCCTGCACCTGCTGTTGATAAGGGAAGGTGTCGATTTTGTGCGGTGCAAGGATTTGTTTGTTCTGGTACGGATGCTGAAGCAGGTCTTTCATCACGCCAAGCATGGAATCCACTTGGTCTGCCGCGATGCGGTAGAAACCGAAGCGGCTGGGTTCCTTGCACTGCCGGAAGAAGTTCTTGAAGAAGTTGTCCAGCACGTCGCCGTGTCGGTCGAATTGCAGGAAACTCTGCGCGTTCTCAGCTTTCGCAGGGGTACGCTTGGGTGTGTCGTCTGCATTCAGCCCGGCTACCACGCTGATCTCGCCCGTCTTCTCGTCACGGACTACCAGCACGTCCTTTTCGTCTTTTTTCTTTGCCATTTGAAAAATGTTTTAATGGGTTATTTATGAAAGAAATTATGGATACGAGCCTTGTAGAAGGCTATATCTTCTTTTTTGAAGTCCTTGATATGGTTGGAAAGGAATGTCAGCACATCCTCCTCGCTGTAATAGGTTTTCTTGCCCAGTGTCTTGTAGGGCAATGCGCCGACACTGCGGTAGCGTTGCAGTGTGCGCTTGCTTATCTGGAGCAGCATGCACAAATCCTGATTGTCGAAAAGGCGGATGCTTTCCGTGATAGTAGGCTGTTTCCCCTCAGCCTTCATCGCCAGCAGCAGTTCGTCCTGACGGTCGAGCCGTTCCATCAGCTTCTGCATCCAGCCCTCGAAGTTGTTTCGTGTGAGCAGTTCCATGACCTATGTCCTCCTTCCTTTTGGTTTGCCGCCAGTGCGCAGCGTGTGGTTGCGTTTCAATTCCTGCGGTGTCGCCGCGTCCTCGTTGACGGCACACGCTTCAAGCAGGCGGTCTATTTCCGACTGCCGGTAGCGGCATTTACCGCGAAGCACGACATAACCGATGCGTTGCTCGCTGCGCATACGCTGGAGGGTGCGGGTACTCACGTTAAGCAGGTGCGCCGCCTCGCGTGTGGTGAGCAACCTGTCGGGCGATGCCGCTTTCTTGTCGCCGGAGGCGGCACGGACGTGTGCCGCAATCTCCGCTATCTGTTCCGTCAATGACCGGAAGGCAGAACTTTCCATCGTTATCACTTTCATATTCAGTCCTTTATTTTTGTTTATTTTCATGAACATAGGCTGCGCCTCGGCATACCGTTCAAGCAAGTTTGACGCTCTACACTCGGCTTGCTCTATGTTTCTGCGACAAAATTCGGCAATAAACAAAAGGGGCTTTAACAACTCACTACGTGACTCACGTAAGATTTTTACGGAAGATGGCTCCGTAACCCGGTCAAACGGTGCAACAGGCAGCCTTTCAGCGGAAAACGGTACGTGTTAAGGGCTGCATCGTTACCTTTGCGGGCAAACCGATAATTGCATGAATATGGAAATAGTATCTATCGAGAAAAAGACTTTCGAGATGATGGTGGCGGCATTCGGCGCACTCTCGGAGAAGGTCGCCGCCCTAAGGCGCAAAAGCGACACGGGGCGCATGGAAAGATGGCTCACGGGCGAGGAGGTCTGCGGGCAGTTGAGAATAAGCCCGCGCACGTTGCAGACGCTGCGCGACAGGCGGCTTATCGGCTACTCGCAGATAAACCGCAGGTTCTATTACAAGCCGGAGGAGGTTAAGAGGTTGATACCGCTTATCGGCACGCTCTATTCGCACGGCAGATGATTTGATTTATTCACCCACTGAATCCGAAGTTATGATGAACGAGACCAACGATGTTTTTACGATGGAAGACGAGCCGATAGCCTCTGTGATGCAGGATATGCGCAAAGGCTCGAAATGGCTGTCTGTATTTCTGGAAAGTTACCGCCCTCCGCTGGACGGGGAACGTTACCTGACTGACGGTGAGGTGGCGGAACTGCTCCGTGTCAGCCGACGCACCTTGCAGGAATACCGCAACAACCGCGTGTTGTCCTTCATACTTTTGGGAGGGAAGGTGCTTTACCCGGAAACGGGGCTGCGCGAGGTGCTGGAAGCGAACTACCGCAAGCCGCTGGAGTGAGGCGGCCAACATGAAAAAGGAAACGGGCGACATTTTGTGGTGCTGCCCGTTTACTTTTTATATACTTGGGTGTTTTAATGACCTTAAAACCAGTTTTTTGATTGATCCAACCAATTTCTATCGTTAGAAATTCATATAGTTAATAAAAAGTTGTAACTTTGCATTTAACGCAATCTAAAAATTAATTGTAATGGCAATTTTAAACAACATTAAAAATGTACTATCAGAAAAAGGAGTTATGAGCAAATGGTTGGCAAAACAATTACAGAAAGATCCTGCAACAGTATCTAAATGGTGTAATAATCATTCTCAACCTGATTTGTACACATTTGTTCGTATTGCAAATTTGCTTGATGTTGATGTTCATGAACTTATTTGTCATACAAAAAAATAGTATCTAAAGGAATATAGATGTTTCACCATTTTTAAGCATGTAAATAAAGTGTATGAGCAATAAAATTTGGAATTTTGATATATTAGTTGATGATTGTTTTGTTAATTTTAATACAAAAAAGCAAGAAATAAATCCAGATCATAATGACAGGTTATTATCAGTTGCTAATGGCTTTGAAGATGGCAGTTGGAGATATCGTCAATTCAAAGAATTTGTTTTCAGTAATATTGCAGAAACAGCTTTGTCTGCACAAGAACGAGAGAAATTAATAGATAATGATTACGGTAGGCTTATTGAGGCTGCCAAACATTTACGACTTGTTGACAAAGAGCAGAATGGAAAGGGAAGTGAAATAGCGGAAATTATTCTATATGGCATAATGAAGAACCATTATAAAGCCTTATCTGCAATACCTAAAATTTTTTATAAACAGAATGATAATGATAATGCAAAGGGCTCTGATTCTGTACACATTGTAATTGACCCAAATGGAGGCTTTCAACTTTGGTTAGGAGAAGCTAAATTTTATAATTCTCTTGAGGATGCGCGATTATACGAACCAATAAATTCTGTTGAACAAATGTTGCGCAAACCTATTATGAAAAAGGAATGCGGAATAATGACCAATCTCAATGAACTTGATAAACAAATTGAAAACCAAACATTACTTAAAAAGATAAAAGAATGTTTCGATGAGAATACTTCCATTGACGAAATAAAACCCAAACTACATATACCTATTCTTTTATTACATGAATGCCAGATAACAGCAAGTACTACTGAAATGAGTGATGAGTATAAAAATCAATAGTTCGTTAAAATTTGAGATAATGGCTAAGCAGCTTTACG
>NZ_QTNE01000039.1:0-11834 GCF_003603495.1 Bacteroides sp. AM41-16
CTTGATGTTACACAATCACTTACGCAACTTCACGTCGCACAAACTTGCCATACACTTTCACGCCGCCAATCAAGCCCACCACCGCACCGATGGCGTAGATTAATTTTGTCGCCGGGTCGAAATAGGACGTTACCATGTTGGTAGCTTCCGTAATCCCCGCCATGCCGTTACCTTGCGCAAACGTAGCGGATGCAGCCAATAGAGCGGCTGCCGAAAAGAGAACTTTCTTTTTCATTATAAATACATTGATTTTTAAATTGCCGGACGGTTGGATAGTCCGCCCGGCGGAGTGATTAATAATTGAATTTTTGTGGTTGCGGGGAGTGTTCCCCAGTGTTTAGAAAGGTTTGTCTTAACCGTAATCTCTTTGTTTCATCATCTTATTATTTAAAGTTTACCATTAAAGAAAATCGTTCATGTCAAAGTCTGCCATTTCATTACTTCCGGCAGCCGGGACGATGGCGGGCACGGGTATCTCATGCTTTTGTAAAAGCTCCGCCACCCGTGACCTGCCCCCGTTAATCTGCTCCACCAGCGAATGAAACAGGTTTGTTTCCGTCCGGCAGATGGTTTGAACGGCTTGCCGTTCCTCTGTGTCGGATGCTTGTTTTATCTGAATAACCTGAACCATTTGAGCCAGCTCACCCAGCGTGATACCCTGTGCCATTTCCGGTTCACCGTCACCCATGTAGCAGGCGATTTCTTCCGTTTCGATTTCATTCGCCGAAACGTCCGTTTCTTCCGTATTTTCCGTTTCAAATTCCATTTCAAATTCGGTATCAATCGCTTGCGCAGCAGGTGTTTCAGTTACCGTTTCATCGCTTTGCGGGACAAATATAGAAGCATTATCAACCCCTTTTGAAAGGTGTCCTAAGATGTCCCCGTTTGTCCTCATTTGTCCCATCCGGTAACGGCTTGCACCTACAAGACAATCCCCGTTTCCGGCTTTCACGGTCGGTTTGCTTTCCGGTTGTTCCGGCTGTTTTTTCCCACCCGTGAACCATGTTCCCAAGCTATCCCGGTATCGCCATAAGAGAACGGCGTAATACAGGAGCGTTCCGATAATAAACCATTTCAACATATCAGAACGGCTTTTCAAATTTGCTTTCGTACAGTTCGTTTATCTCGTCCTGAAACTGGTCGAAATGCCGGAGCAGGATATTTTCTACATAGCTGCTGACGGTTGCCTTGCGTCCGCCGATAACGGTTACTATCTTCATTAGCTTTTCGTGGGTGGTACGGCTGACATATAACGGTTGTCGGTCGGTCAAGTCCACCCGCATGAAATAGGTTTCCCGATAATCGCCCGGAGTATTCTTTTTCCGGCGGGCAGGTTCTTTCACCGCCTTTTCTTCCTTTGGTTCTGCCTTGATTTCCGGTTTATCTGCCGTTTCCTGCTTATCCGGTGTTTCCACTGCCACCGATGGCGTTTCCTGTTTTTTCACGGGCAAGCCCTGTGAAATAATCTCTTTCATAAAATCCTCGTCAATTTGCGGTTTCCCGCCGCTTTGCTTTGCCATATCGTTACAGTTTAATAAGGTATGCGATTTCGGTTATCAGTTCTTCCATGTTACTGCCCTTTACCAGCCGTTTGTCCGCCGGGAACAGCGTAGAACGGAACACGGTTTTACGTTGTGCGTCCAGTTCCTTTTTAAACCTTTTGGTGTCCGGGATAAATACTTTCATAAGGGGTAATTCCAGTTCCCCGATGGTCTGTTCATACAGGGTGTACAGGTCTGTTTTTTCCCGTCCATCTACCATGTTCCAAAACAGGTGCAGCCCTTTCAGTCGGCACGCTTCATTCTTAACCAGCAGTTTGTCAATAGCCACCGCAAAGGAAAGGCTGCTTTCCAATACCACCCGGTCGGCAGCTATGGGAGTGAAAATATAATCCACCCCTGAAAGGGAATTGATAACGCCCTCACTGTTCACCGTTCCGGGCAGGTCGAAAAAGACCACATCATAATTTGACCCGGCAGACGCAAGAAATTCATCCGCCGTTTTTATCGCTTCGTCCGGTGAACTGCACAGCACCGGGTACGCTTTCTTTCCCAATGCTTTGAACTGGCTGAAAGCAAGCTGTTTGTAATAATCGTCACCGTTTACTTGTTCGGCATCCCGTTTGCGCATGGCAGAAATGGAATGTTGCGGGTAATCGCAATCCACGACCGCCACGTTATACCCTTTGAGGTAATACAGGTAACTTGCCACCAAGACGGTGAACGTTGTTTTGCCGACCCCGCCCTTTTGGGTGGAGAAAGCCACATACAAGGTTTCTTTCTTCATTGTAATAATTCTTTCTTGTGATACATCTTTATTTCATTCCATCCGTACAGATTGGCGGATGGTTTTCTTTCGTTCCATGTTGAAAGCTCGAAAGCTGAAATGATTGCTTTCTTTCTGCAAAGACAGCTTGTTTTCTTTGCAGACTGTTTTCTTTCCCGATTGAATGACTGTTTCCTTTCATTCATTCCATCCAGTTTGTTTTCTTGCTTTCTTGAAAGATTGCAATCTTGAAATCTTGCTTTCAAGTTTTCAAAACCGCTTTCTTTCCGTTCGCTTTTCAATCCATATTTCCATCTATCCATATTGCTTTCTTTCTTAAATCCGGGACAAATAAACGTAGAAAAACAATCCCTTTCGAGATGTGTCCTCAAATGTCCCCGTTTGTCCTCATTTGTCCTATAACCCGCTATTTCACAGCATTTTTAATACCTGTTACTTTGCAACCGAAAGGTATCGGTCAGGCTAACCAAGCCCCCGATGCCGGGAGCGTTCCAATATCCGCTAACTCCAATCCGTCCGTAGGCGGATTTTTATTTGCACTGGCAAATAGCAAGGTGTGTTCTAAGCAGCTTGAAATTCTTTCAGCAGCTTTGAACGCCTTGCCCGGACGAAGCCGGGATAGGGTCACTCCGAAGTCGTAACCCTTTAAAAAAAATGTAGCATGAAACAGAAAAATGAAAATGCGTCCCGTCCGGGTGGCGCAGGACGAAAGCCCAAAGCAGACCCGGCAGTGTTCCGGTACTCTATCAGCTTCAATTCGATAGACCACGCCCGCTTTTTGGCATTGTTCGACCAGTCCGGTATGCGCACCAAAGCGCATTTTATCACCGCCCGCATCTTTGGCGAACCGTTCAAAGTGATTAAAATCGACAAGGCGGCAGTAGAATATTATACCCGGCTGACCGCTTTATATTCCCAGTACAGGGGTATCGCCGTGAATTATAATCAGGTGGTAAAGGCACTAAATACCAATTTTTCAGAGAAGAAAGCACTCGCATTTCTCTATAAACTGGAAAAGGCAACGATAGAACTTGCCGACCTGAACCGCCAAATTATTGAACTGACCCGTGAGTTTGAAACAAGATGGTTGCAAAGATAAGCGTAGGCAGTTCCCTGTTCGGTGCGCTTTCCTACAACCAAAACAAGGTGGACGAAGAACAGGGAAAGGTACTTTTAAGTAACCGTATGTTTGAAAGCGAGGACGGGAATTTCAGCATCCGGCGTTGTATGGAATGTTTCGATATGCACCTGCCCGCAGACTTGAAAACGGAAAAACCGATTATCCATATCTCCCTGAACCCGCACCCGGACGATGTACTTTCCGACAACCTGTTGGCGGATATTGCCAAAGAGTATATGGATAAGTTAGGGTACGGCAACCAGCCGTATATGGTTTACAAGCACGAAGATATTGCAAGGCATCATATACATATAGTTTCCATCCGGGTGGATGAAACGGGCAAAAAGATAAACGACAAGTTCGAGCATATCCGCAGCAAACAAATCACCCGTGAACTGGAACAGAAGTACGGGCTGCATCCGGCGGAGAAGAAACAGGCTACCGAACGCCCGGAACTGAAAAAGGTGGACTACCGGGCAGGGGATGTAAAGCACCAGTTATCCAATACGGTGAAAGCCCTTGCCAGCAGTTACCGTTTCCAGAGTTTCACGGAATACAAAGCGTTGCTATCTATATATAATGTACAGGCGGAAGAAGTGAAAGGGGAAGTGAACGGAAAACCCTATAACGGCATTGTCTATTCGGCGACCAATGATAAAGGAGAAAAGCAGGGAAACCCGTTCAAATCTTCCTCTTTGGGTAAGTCGGTAGGTTACGAAGCCATCCAGCGACACATCAAGAAATCCACAAAGGACATTCAGGACAAGAACCTGAAAGAGCGTACCCGCCGGACAGTCGCCGCAGCAATGAAATCCGTCCATAATTGTAAGGAACTGGAACAAGAACTGAAAAAGAAAGGTATAGATGTTCTTTTCCGGCAGAACGATACAGGCAGGATATACGGTGTAACATTCATCGACCACGAAAACCGTACCGTCCTGAACGGTTCACGGTTGGGAAAGGACTTTTCCGCCAATGTGTTCAACGACCTGTTTTCCGGCTCCCGTACTTTGACGGGAAACAGCAAACAGGAAACGCAGGAACACACGCCGGAATTTAACCCGACCGGACATATTTCAAATACAGGTAAAGCCATTGCCGGACTGTTCAGTCTGTTATCCGGTGGGGACGATACGCCACCCGACAACAGCCAAATTCCACCACCCAAGAAGAAAAAAAAGAAGAAACAAAGACGTATTTAATAACTATAAAAATTTCAATTATGCAGAATGAAGATGATTTAAGAGGTCTTGCAAAGGTCATGGACTTTATGCGGGCAATCAGTATTTTATTTGTAGTGATAAACATTTACTGGTTTTGTTACCAGTCGTTCCGGGAGTGGGGTATCAATATCGGGGTAGTCGATAAAATCCTGTTGAACTTTCAGCGTACCGCCGGGCTGTTCTCCAATATCCTATATACCAAACTTTTTTCGGTGCTATTCCTTGCGCTTTCCTGTTTGGGTACAAAGGGAGTGAAAGAGGAAAAAATCACATGGAACAAGATTTATGTATTTCTGACAATCGGTTTTATCCTGTTTTTCCTGAACTGGTGGCTGTTGGTTCTGCCGTTGCCACTGGCTGCAAATACAGGTTTGTATATCTTTACCATGACAGCCGGGTATCTTTCCCTACTTGCTGCCGGAGTATGGATTTCACGTTTGCTGAAAAATAACCTGATGGATGATGTGTTTAATTTGGAGAATGAAAGTTTCGCACAGGAAACACGATTGATAGAAAACGAATATTCTATCAACCTGCCGACCCGTTTCTACTATAAAAAGAAGTGGAACGATGGGTGGATAAACATTGTAAACCCGTTCAGGGCAAGCATGGTTTTAGGCACACCCGGTTCGGGAAAATCGTATGCGATAGTCAATAATTACATCAAACAGCAAATCGAAAAAGGCTTTGCTGTTTATATTTATGACTACAAATTCCCTGACCTTTCAGAGATAGCTTACAATCACTTAATCAATCATTTAGACGGGTATAAGGTAAAGCCTAAATTCTACATGATTAACTTTGACGACCCACGCAAAAGCCACCGATGCAACCCGATAAATCCGGCGTTTATGACGGACATATCGGACGCATACGAAGCCAGTTACACAATCATGTTAAATTTGAACCGCAGTTGGATAACCAAACAGGGAGATTTCTTTGTGGAAAGCCCGATTATCTTACTGGCTTCTATCATTTGGTTTTTGAAAATATATCAGGGTGGTAAGTATTGTACATTCCCGCACGCAATCGAGTTCCTGAATAAGAAATATGCCGATACGTTTACAATTTTAACCAGTTATCCCGAACTGGAAAACTACCTTTCACCGTTCATGGACGCATGGGAATCCAACGCCCAAGACCAGTTGCAAGGGCAGCTTGCATCCGCTAAAATCCCGCTTTCGAGGATGATTTCACCCGCTTTATATTGGGTAATGACAGGGGATGATTTTTCACTGGATATAAACAATCCGGAAGAACCTAAAATTTTAGTAGTAGGTAACAATCCCGACCGTCAGAACATCTATTCCTGTGCTTTGGGATTGTATAATTCCCGTATCGTGAAGCTGATAAACAAGAAGCACCAACTGAAAAGTTCTGTAATCATTGATGAATTACCGACCATCTATTTTCGGGGACTGGATAACCTGATAGCAACGGCACGAAGCAACAAGGTAGCGGTCTGTTTGGGCTTTCAGGATTTCAGCCAGTTACGCCGGGACTATGGGGACAAGGAAAGCAAAGTAATCGAAAATACGGTTGGTAATATTTTTAGCGGTCAGGTGGTTTCTGAAACAGCAAAAACGCTTTCAGACCGTTTCGGAAAGGTCTTGCAGAAACGCCAAAGTATGACTATCAACCGGAATGATAAATCAACCTCTATCAGTACGCAGATGGATAGCCTGATACCACCCAGTAAAATATCCAACTTAACGCAGGGTATGTTCGTGGGTGCGGTCAGCGACAATTTCGATGAACGGATAGAGCAGAAAATATTCCATGCGGAAATTGTGGTGGATAACGAGCAAGTGAAACGGGAAACAGCCAACTACAAAAAGCTACCCCAAATCATAGATTTCAGGGACAAGGACGGGAACGACCGGATGCAGGAAGAAATACAGGCAAATTACAACCGGGTCAAGCAGGAAGTTCAGCAGATTGTCACGGATGAAATGGAACGGATAAAGAACGACCCCAATTTGCAGCACTTAATAAAAACAGAAGAATAAAAGATTTTTCAGACAAACGGCAGCTTTTTACAGGTTGCCGTTTCTGTTTGTGCGGACTAATGAAGCCAAACGAGGACTAATGAAGCCACCCGTTCCCAAATCCTTAAATATACTCTATTTCATCCTTACTTTTACTTCCGAAAATTTTATTTATTCACTAAAATTCAAAACATTATGGATGTAAACACAGCCAACCAGTCCACCACTGACGAACAGATGATGGATATTCTTCTTGTACTGGATAAGGAGAAAAAGACAATCAGCGCAGTAAAAGGCGTGGATGAAAACGGGGAACTCCAAACCGTACCGCCGGAGAACAACAGCGAACTTTTGAAATTCGACCGTCACGGTGATTTCTTTTCCAACTTCTTTTCCAACATGATGAACCAGTTGAAGAACCCGACCCGTTTCAACTTCTTCAAAATCCCAAAGTTGGAACTTCCCAAAATTGAACCAGTAATCAGGGATAACTTCAACAATCCGACACCTGAAAATGAAGCGGACATAGCACGTTACCGAGTAAAACCTGAAACACTGAAACAGGAAGTGAAGAACGAACAGCCGACCCAAACGCAGCAACCGCAGCAAGAGCCAACGGCACAAGCACCGCAGCAACCCGACAAAAGCAAATATTACATCGACCCCGACAAGGTGGACTGGGAAGCCCTGAAAAACTTCGGGCTATCCAAAGAACAGCTTGAAAAGGCAAAGGCTTTAGAACCCATGTTAAGGGGGTACAAGTCGCCCGGAGCGTTCACCATTGCAGGTAACTACAATTCAGCCATTATGAAACTGGACGCACGTTTATCTTTCCGGCACGACAAGGACGGGAATGTAGTTTTGGCGATACACGGCATCCGACAAAAGCCGGAACTTGAACGCCCGTTCTTCGGACATGAATTTTCCAAAGAGGATAAAGCCAATCTTCTTGAAACGGGAAACATGGGACGGATAGTAAACCTGAAAAACTATATCACGGGAGAAATGATACCCTCTTTCGTCAGCGTGGATAAGGTAACAAACGAATTGGTTTCCATGCGTGCAAGCAGCGTCCAAATACCGGATGAAATAAAGGGTGTCAAACTTAGTAAGGAACAGCAGCAAGCCTTACGGGAAGGAAAAGGGGTATTCCTTGAAAATATGATTTCCAACCGTAAAAATCCCTTTTCCGCAACCGTTCAGGTCAATGCCGATAAGAAAAGTCTGGAATTTATCTATCCCAATGCCAAACAGTCACAGGAGCAAGGGCAGAAACAGACGCAGCAGAACAGCCTTGTCACCAGTGACGGTGTAACCATTCCCAAAAGCATTTCAGGAATAGAGCTATCCCGCCAGCAACAGCAGGATTTAGTCAATGACAAGACCATCTTTGTTGCCGGGCTGAAAGACAAGCGGGGGGGTGAATACGATGCTTATATTCAGGTGAACCATGATAAGAAGAAGTTAGGCTTTTACAGTGACAATCCCAGCTTTGACCGTTCCGCCGTAAAAGAGATTACTCCGGCAAGCAAGAACCGCACACAGGTAGCGGTCAATTCGGAAGGCAAGACCAACGAAGCCACCAAAAAAGTGAAAGAACCCTTGAAAAAGGGTCAGGACAAGCCCACTGAAAAACAAAAGACCAAGCAGGATAAAAAGGAGAAGCAGGAGCAGACGGACAAACCCAAACAGAGCAGGGGACGCAAAAGATGATAGCGGTGTTAATCCTTATCCCGGTTGTCGGTTTCGCCCTGTTTACCCTTGTCTGTTACAAAACAGACTGGAAAGCCATAGACGAGCAGAACCGACAATATTATATAGATGGCTATCACATCTACTATGACCGGAAAATCCTAAGACAAAAAGAAGTGAAACAATTAAAATCAAAATTAGAATGATTGCAGTAATCGGAGAAAAACCAAGTGTGGCAAGGGACATTGCCCGTATTTTAGGAGCGAGTGAAAAACAGGATGGCTATCTTTCAGGTAACGGGTATCTCGTTACCTGGACGTTCGGCCATCTTGTAGGTTTGGCAATGCCGGAAGCATACGGCATACAGAGTTTCCGCCGGGAAAGTCTGCCTATTATCCCGGATAGTTTTCAACTTACACCCCGACAAGTGAAAGCGGAAAAAGGGTACAAGGCAGACCCCGGCGCATTGAAACAACTAAAGGTAATCAAAGACGTATTCGACCAGTCGGATAAGATAATTGTCGCTACCGATGCAGGGAGAGAGGGCGAACTCATATTTAGATATATTTACAATTACATTGGATGCAACAAGCCCTTTGTCCGTTTATGGATAAGCAGCCTTACCGACAAGTCAATCCGTGAGGGATTGCAAAACCTGAAAGCCGGCAGCCTTTATGACAACCTTTTCCTTTCGGCACAGGCACGCAGCGAAGCGGATTATTTGATAGGAATTAATGGTACACAGGCTTTAAGTGTGGCAGCCGGACAAGGTATTTTTTCTTTGGGACGGGTACAGTCGCCCACGTTGGCAATGATATGTACCCGCTTTTTAGAGAACAAGAACTTTGTCCCGCAAAAGTATTGGCAACTGAAATTACAGGCAGCAAAGGAAAATGTAACTTTTGCTGCACTGTCCGCAGACAAATACGATAAGCAGCAGCCCGCCATCGACACGCTGCAAAGGATAAAGGAAGCGGAAACAGTACAGGTGAAAACCGTAGAGCGTAAGGAAGTGAACCAAGAACCGCCGTTGCTCTATGATTTAACCACGCTCCAAAAAGAAGCGAATACCAAACTGAACTTTTCCGCAGACAAAACCCTATCCATCGCACAAAAGTTATACGAGGGTAAACTAATCAGCTACCCCCGAACCGGAAGCCGTTATATCTCACAGGACGTGTTCGAGGAAATCCCGGAACGTCTTGTCAATTTGGAACAGTACGCCCGCTTTGCCGGATATGCCGCCGGGATGAAAGGCAAAGCCTTAAATTCCCGTTCCGTGAACGATGGCAAGGTAACAGACCACCACGCCCTGATAGTAACGGAAAACCTGCCCGGTAAACTGGAAACGGACGAACAGGCAATCTATGAACTGATAGCCGGACGGATGTTGGAAGCCTTTTCTGAAAAATGCGTCAAAGACGTTACCAGTGTAACGCTGGAATGTGCAGGGTCGCTTTTCACGGTCAAAGGGTCTGTAATCAAGTCCGCCGGATGGCGTGCCGTATTCGGCGAGAAAGAGGACGGGGAAGATAACGCCACTTTGCCCGCCATGCAGGACGGAGATAGTTTACCGCTTTCCGGCATTGAACTACTGGAGAAACAGACCAAGCCCAAACCGTTACACACGGAAAGCAGTTTGCTTTCTTCGATGGAAACGGCGGGTAAGGAACTGGAAAACGCCGACCTAAAAGCCAGCATGAAAGATACGGGTATCGGCACACCCGCAACACGGGCAGCCATTATCGAAACGCTGTTTTCCCGCCAGTATATCGTTCGGGAGAAAAAGAACCTTGTCCCGACCGAGAAAGGTCTTGCCGTTTACAATATCATCCGGGACAAGAAGATAGCAGACGTTGAAATGACGGGAATGTGGGAAAATACGCTTGCCAAAATAGAAAGCGGAGAAATGAACCCCGACACGTTCCGTAAAGGTATCGAAGTGTATGCACGGCAAATCACGGCTGAACTTTTGGACGTTCAGCTTTCTTTCGCTTCGGGTAGTGGTTGTATCTGCCCGAAATGCAAGACCGGGCGCATCCTTTTCTATCCGAAAGTCGCCAAATGTTCCAATGTGGATTGTTCCGTTACCATCTTCCGCAACAAGAGCGACAAGCAGCTAACGGACAAACAGATTACCGAACTGGTGACTACCGGGAAAACCGGGCTAATCAAAGGCTTTAAAAGCAAGAACGGCAAAGTCTTTGACGCTTCACTTGCCTTTGACGAACAGTTTAATGTTACTTTCGTGTTCCCTGAAAAGAAAGGCAAACCGAAGAAATAAGATGAAAATCGTTATATTTGCCACAGAAAGTTTCATTATAGATAGATTTATAATTGGAATTTTTGTGGTTGAAGCACCCGGAGGGACACCGGGTGCTTTTTTTAATCATTCTCCTTTATACTGGTAGGTCAGGCAAACGACCTGATTGTCTATCACCCGGTGTCCGGTCAGTTCCCACTTCGACCCGAAAGTCTTTCCTATGAACTTGATACCGTCCCCCAGCATGACCGGAACGATATACAGCGTTATTTCATCCAGCAGGGACGCTTCAATCAGCGAGGTTATAAACTTACCGCCACCAATGACCTGAATATCCGTTTCCGAACTTGATTTAAGTTCATTGATTGCCCGTAAGGGCATATCAGTAAGAAAGGTTACATTCTCCTTTTTCGTCACATTGGTATCGTAGTGGGACACTACAAAAGTCTTTTTACTTTTGTACGGCCATCCGCCCCAACGTTTAAAAATCATGTTATAAGTATTCACTCCGGCAAGAAATACACCGGGTTGTTCATAAGCTGCCGAAATTTCCTTTTTAACGTTTTCCAGCATCCAGTCCAAATCATTATCTTTTCGGGCAATGAAGCCATCGAGAGATACAGCAATACAAGTTTTTAAATGTTTCATAAGTTGGTATCAAACAGTTTTTAATTGCAAACTGTTCGCCAGTACGTCTAAAAAAAGCGTGAACTCACGCTATCCCGACACAGAGGCACTGGTATACCTAAAAGACAAGATAGGCAAGTCCACGCCGTATGCACATACAGCATGAAACATTGCGCTTTGGGTCTTGTCTTTTTTGAAAATTACCAGTTTTCTGTGTCAAGACGTTCTGCGAACGTTATGTTATATATAAGGTAGAAGTTCTCAACCTCTACTGTTTTTTCTAATGAAACTGTTGCAAATATACAGAAAGTCCCGGATATACTCGAACAGGAAAAAGAAAATCCTGCCTTATCTCACGACAAAACAGGATTGAAAGCCATTAGAAAAGAAAAAATTAATCGGTTTTCTCCCGAATTAACTTGTGTACATCCGTAGCACGGTAATAACACCTGCCATCCAGCATAAGGAAAGGGAGTATTCCCTTTTTCCGGTAGCGGGTCAGTGTTCGGGGGGCTACTTTCAGAAGCAGGCACAAGTCCTGATTATCCAGCAGTTCTTCACCGTCTAAACAGTTACGCCCGTTTATCACGGTAGTGTAAAATAAACTGTGTCACGCATTATTTATCTCTAGAAAA